>NZ_BAAHAF010000050.1:0-8843 GCF_054777815.1 Angustibacter speluncae
CGCCGGTCCGGCCGCACCCTGCACGTCCGGGGGCCTGTCGGGCTCCGGCACCCCACCGACCGGCGGCGCGGGCGACCGCGCCGTTCAGGCGGGCCCGCGCACCGGCTGGACGCCGGCCGGGACGCTGCCCGCTCACCCCGACGACGCGCTCGCGTCCGGGGCCTTCTCCGCTCCGCCCGCCACCCCCGACTGACGCCGTCCCGTGGCCGACCGCACGTCGGTCGGCCGGACGCCTGCGCACGGGAACGGGTCCCGTGCGCGCTCACTCGGGACGAGCGGAAGGAGACAGCCGTGCGCGCTGTCGTGAGAAGGGTGCTGTACGCCGGCCTGCTGGCCGGGGGAGCGGTCCTCGGAGGTGCGGCTGCGGCCCACGCCGACGACGGGCTGCTGAGCGGGAACGGGATCGACCTGTCGGCCGTGGTGCCGGTGCAGGTCTGCGGGATGGCGGTGGGCGACGCCGCCGCGACCTGCGGGGACGCCTCGGCCACCGGTGCCACCGGTGGCGCGTCCACCGGGTCGACCGCCGGTGCGGACGACGCCGTGGCGTCGGGGAACGACGTGGACCTCGGTGCGGTGGTGCCGGTGCAGGTCTGCGGCGTCGGTGTCGGTGTGCTCGGCGACGCGGCCGCCTCGTGCGGTGAGGCGTCGTCGAAGGGCTCGACGCAGGGGTCGGCCGGTGGTGGCGGTGACGGAGGGACGACCGCCACCACCGGTGACGACGCCGTGGCGTCGGGGAACGACGTGGACCTGGGCGCGGTGGTGCCGGTGCAGGTCTGCGGCGTCGGTGTCGGCGTGTTCGGTGACGCGGCCGCCTCGTGCGGTGAGGCGTCGTCGGAGGGCTCGACGCAGGGGTCGGCCGGTGGTGGCGGTGACGGAGGGACCGCCCCGACCGGTGACGACGCCGTGGCGTCCGGGAACGACGTGGACCTCGGCGCGGTGGTGCCGGTGCAGGTCTGCGGGGTCTCGGTCGGCCTGCTCGGCGACGCGGCCGCGAGCTGCGGCGAGGCGTCGACCTCGGCGGGGACGGCGGGCGCCGGCGCGTCGGCGCCCGCGGCCGGTGACGACGCCCTGCTGTCCGGGAACGTCGTCGACCTCGGCGCGGTGGTGCCGGTGCAGGTCTGCGGCGTCGGTGTCGGCGTGCTCGGCGACGCGGCCGCGAGCTGCGGCGAGGCGTCGTCGGAGGGGTCGGCCGGTGGTGGCGGTGACGGAGGGACCGCCCCGACCGGTGACGACGCCGTGGCGTCCGGGAACGACGTGGACCTGGGTGCGGTGGTGCCGGTGCAGGTCTGCGGCGTCGGTGTCGGTGTGCTCGGTGACGCGGCCGCCTCGTGCGACGAGGCCTCGACCGGAGGCTCGACCGGCCCGGACGAGGGCACCCCGCCCACCGGTGGGACCCCCGCGGACGGCACGGGCTCGGGGAACGACCTCGTCGCCGAGGCCGAGCTCCCGGTGCAGGTCTGCGGGATCGGCGTCGGGCTCCTCGGTGACGCCACGACCGGGTGCGTGCTGTCGTCGACCGTCCCGCCGGGCGAGCCGGCGCCGGGCGACCCGGGCGACCCGGGTGACCCGGGCGACCCCAGTGACCCGGGCGACCCCAGTGACCCCGGCGACCCCGGTGACCCCGGCGACCCGGGCGACCCCGTCCCCGGTGACCCGGGCTCGCCCGGTGCGCCGGAGCCGGGCGAGGTCTCGGACCGCACCCTGGCCCGCGGCGTGCTCGCGGCGGGTGCCGGTGCCGTCGGCGGCGCGGCCGCGGACGACCTCGCCGACACCGGGGCGCCCCGCACGGGGCTGCTGCTGCTGGCCGGTCTGATGCTGGTCGCGGTCGGGTCGCTGCTGACGAGCCGTCGTGCTCCGCGACGCACGTCCTGATCCTCCGCGCCGGCCGACGCCGGCCGACCGGACGACGGTCGACCTGCGTCCGGCCGAGCGGACCGGTCCCGGCGCGGGTGGGGGCCCGCGCCGGGCCGGTCCGGCGGGCGGGATCAGGTCGGGCCGGCCCCGCTGAGGGTCAGCGAGCCGGCAGCCAGGGCCGGGACGACCCGACCTCGCGCATCCGCCGCTCCGCGCGGGCGGCGGCCGCGGCGGTCGGGGTCACCCCGGACGCGGCGGCCTCCTCGAGCACGGCCAGGGTCGCGTCGAGGATCGTCGCGGCCCTGGCCCGGGCCCGCTCGAAGGAGAACCCGTGCCGCTCGTCGGCCACCTGGATCACGCCGCCGCTGTTCACCAGGTAGTCGGGGCAGTACAGGACGCCGCGGGCGGCCAGCGCGTCCTCGACGCCGTCGTGGGCGAGCTGGTTGTTCGCGGCCCCGCAGACGACCTGCGCCTTGAGCACCTGGGCCGTGACGTCGTCGAGCGCGCCGCCCAGGGCGCAGGGGGCGTAGACGTCGAGGTCCTCGCGCACCAGCGCGGCGGTGTCGGGCACGTCCTCGACCTGCGGGTGGGCGGTGAGCACGTGGTCGACCGCACCGCGGTCGACGTCGGTGACGACGACGTCGGCGCCGTCCTCGACGAGCAGCCCGGTGAGGTGGCGACCCACCTTGCCCACGCCGGCGACGCCGACGCGGCGGCCGGCCAGCGACGGCCCGCCCCACAGGTGGGTGGCCGCGGCCCGCATGCCCTGGAACACCCCGAGGGCGGTGAGCACCGAGGAGTCGCCCGCGCCGCCGTCGACCTCGGAGCGCCCGGTCGCGAACCGCGTCTCCTTCGCGACGACGTCCATGTCGGCGACGTAGGTGCCGACGTCGCACGCCGTCACGTAGCGACCGCCGAGCGACTCGACGAACCGGCCGTACGCCCGCAGCAGCGCCTCGGACTTGTCGCGGCGCGGGTCGCCGACGATGACGGCCTTGCCGCCGCCGTGGTCGAGGCCGGCCAGCGCGTTCTTGTACGACATGCCCTTAGCCAGCGCGAGCACGTCGCGCAGGGCGTCGTCCATCGAGGCGTAGGGGTGGAACCGGGTGCCGCCGAGCGCGGGGCCGAGCGCGGTGCTGTGGATCGCGATGATCGCGCGCAGGCCGGTCTCGCGGTCGTGGCAGACGACGACCTGCTCGTGCTCGACGTCCAGGACGGACGCGGACGGGGTCGTCGGGGTGGTCGTGGGCGTGGCGGGGTGCTCGCTCATGGCGATTGCTCCTTCGGGGCTGCCCCCCGGGTCGCGGGGCGGGCGGCGTCACCCTATCCGCCGTAGGACCGACCCCAGGGATAGTCAATTCGGACTATGGCGGACATGCCGACCAGGGGACGACAATGGTCGTCATCGCGGGGACCGGGTGTGGGCCCGGTCCCGCGGTCCCGACCTGGTGGAGGTCGGGCTGAGGAACTGGAGGACCCCCCGATGGCCGCTCGTGCGACCGAGACCGAGAACCTGCTGACCCCCGCCGAGGTGGCAGCGCTGTTCCGCGTCGACCCCAAGACCGTGACCCGCTGGGCCAAGGCCGGCAAGCTGTCGTCCATCCGCACCCTGGGTGGGCACCGCCGCTACCGCGAGACCGAGGTCCGTTCGCTGCTGTCCGGCATCCCGGCGCAGCGCAGCGACGACTGACGTCCCCGGACCCACCGGTCCGACCCGGTCGGTTCCCCGTCGATCTCAGGCGGCGGGGAACCAGTCCGGCACACCTGCCCGCGCCACCCGCGCGGGCAGCTGCTTGCCGAGCCGCTCGGCGAGCCACTCGTTGACCTCGACCACCGCGTCCAGGTCGATCCCCGTGCGCAGGCCGTCGCCCGCGAGCAGGTAGGCCAGGTCCTCCGTCGCGATGTTGCCCGTGGCCCGCGGGGCGAAGGGGCACCCGCCGGTGCCGCCGACCGACGCGTCGAGCCGCCGCACCCCCTCCTGCACCGCCGCCCGGGCGTTCGCCAGCCCCGTCCCGCGTGTGTCGTGGAAGTGCATCGCCGGGGTCGCGCCGAGCGCGAGCAGCCCGCGCGAGAGCGCGACGACCTGCCGCGGCACCCCCACGCCGATCGTGTCGCCGAGGCAGATCTCGTCGGGCGGCACCTCCATCACCCGCTCGGCCACCGCGAGGGTCTGCGCCACCGGCACCGCGCCGTCGAACGGGCAGCCGAACGAGACGCTGAGCGTCACGACGACCGGGACGCCGTGCTCGCGGGCGGCGGCGACGATCTCGTGCGAGGCGGCGACGCCGGCGTCCACGGTCGTGTTCTGGTTGCGGGCGGCGAACCCCTCGCTCACCGGGAACGAGTAGTTGACGACGTCGACGCCCGCGGCGACGGCGCGGTCGAACCCCTTGCGGTTCAGGACGAGCCCGCTGAGCGGGACGCCGGCGCCACCGTCGGGGCCGAGGTCGTCGACGAGCTCCTCGGCCCCCGCCATCGCCGGCACCAGGCGCGGGTGCACGAACGACACCGCCTCGACCCGCGGCACTCCGGTGCGCACGAGCCGGCGCACCAGCTCGGCCCGCACGGCCGGCTCGAGGACGGTGTCCTCGTTCTGCAGGCCGTCGCGGGCGCCGACCTCGGTGACGAGCACGTCGAGCGGGTCGCCGGAGACGGGGTGGACCAGGGAGTCGCTCACGTCCCCGATCCTGCCACCGGCCTGCCGGCGCCACGTCGCGCACGTGCTGGTCACCTCGCACACGTCCCGACGTGTGCGAGGTCACCACGAGGTGCGCGGAGTGGTCGCCGCGCGGCAGCACGTCGGGCGGACGGCTGCCGACGGCGCCGTTCCTGCCACCGGCCCGGCCGAGGGGTGGCCGGGCCGGCGGCAGGGGCCGGTCAGCTCCCGGACGCGCTGCGCTGCGCGGCCTCGGTCGACGAGGCCGGGCGGTCGGCGGCGTCGACGCTCGCGCGGTCGGACAGGTCGACCCCGGCGCGCGCCGCGGCCGCCTCCGCCTCGGCCGTGGTGAGGTCGGGCAGCACGAACCGCTTCGGCTCCACCTGGGCGTCGAGCGCGGCGTACGGGGCGTTGCGGGCGACGATCTCGTCGGCGGACGCCGCGGCGGTGGCCTCGTCGGCCGTCGTGATCGCGGCCGCCGCCCCCGGGAACACGCCGCCGACGAGCGGCGCGTAGCCGTCGCGGTGGCCGGCGACGTTCGGGTGGAACGACTCGCTCACCGGGTTCGACAGCCCGTTCACCCACTCGGGGTCGTCGCAGACCGCGTGGCCGGTGAAGGCCGACGTGGGGTCGGAGAAGCCGAAGCCGGCCCGCGACGCGGCCGCCGCGATCGTGCTGTTCGCGAGGTCGGCGGTGGCGTTGAGCCGGGCCTGCTCCTCGGGGGAGAACCAGGTGAACGCGTTGCAGTCCTCGCCCATGAACAGCCGCGGGTAGCCGAGCACCTGGACGTCGGCCGCGGGCGCCCGCGCCGCGATGTCGGCGTAGAGCGCGTCGAGCGAACCGGGCAGCTGGCCGGTGATGACGGCCTGGGCGCCGTCGACCGCCCCGTCGCAGTCGCTCATCCAGCCGGGCTGCGCGCACTCGGTGAGCACGTCGGCGAAGCCGGCGTCGTTGCCGCCGACCGAGATCGTGACGACGGCGGTGGACGCCGACAGCGCGCCGAGCTGGGTGCCCACCACGTCGGGCACGGTCGCGCCGGAGCAGGCGCGGAAGTCGAGGGTGTAGCCGCGCGAGGCGGCCAGCAGCGCGGGGTAGGCCTGGGTTGAGCGCTGGCAGCCGGTGCCGTCGTCGACGTACGAACGCGTCCCGAGGCCCGAGGAGTACGAGTCGCCGAGCGCGACGTAGGACGGTGCGTCGGCCTGCGCGGGCAGCGCGAACCCGGCGACGAGGACGGCGGCGGCGCCGGCGGAGGCCAGCATCAGGCGCCGGGCGACCCCGGCGTGCGAGCGTGCGTTCACGGTTCCTCCGAGTGGTCAGGCCGCCACGTCGTCGGGGCGACCTCCGCGAGCCTGGCAGAAACACGGACGAAAAGGGATAGGTCGGGCGGAAGTTGGGCCCAGGGTCCCGACCTGCCGGGTGCCGTCGGCGGGCGGTGGCACGATCGCCCGCGTGCCGGACCCGTCACTCCCGTCGTCCCCGTCCGGGCCCACCGCCGCCCGCCCGGCCCGCCAGCTCCGGCTGGCCCTGGCGATGCGGGGCGGGGTGTCGCTCGCGGTGTGGATCGGCGGCGCCGTCGCCGAGATCGACCTGCTCCGTCGCGCCGCCGCGCGCGAGCGCGCCGGTCTCGCCCCGACCGGCGACGGCGCCACGCAGCAGCGTGCCCGCACCTACCTGCGGCTGCTGCACGCCGCCGGGTACGACGACGTCACCGTCGACGTGCTCGCCGGGGCGAGCGCCGGCGGGCTGAACGCGGTCGTCTACGGGTACGTGCAGGCGCTCGGGCTCGAGGTCGGGTGGCTCGAGGGGGTCTGGCGCCGGCGCGGCGGGTTGTGGGACCTGCTGCGCGAGACCGGACGCGGGCGGGTGGTGTCGCTGCTGCACGGCGACCGGGTGTTCTACGCCGCGGTGCGCGACGAGCTGCTCGAGCAGGCCGCGGCGGCGCCGGCGCCCGACGGCGTCGACCACGCCGTCCGGCACCTGACCGTCGACCTGTCGGCCACCCTGCTCGACACCGGCGCGGCCGGTGGCCTGTCGCTGGGCGGGCTGCTCCGCCGGCAGCAGGCATCCCGTCCGCACACCGCCGGGTTCCACTTCCGGCGCCGGGCGGCGCCGCTCGGGTCGGCTTTCACCGACGTCCCCGGCCCTGCCGACGCGCCCGCGGCCGACGGTGCCGTGTCCGACGAGATGGTCTGGCACGTCGAGCGTCTCGCGCTCGCCGCACGCTCCACCTCGTCGTTCCCCGGCGCGTTCGAGCCGTCGTCGGTGCCGACGACGTCGGCGTCCGCCGCCACGTCGCGACCGCGTGACGCGGACGGCCGGCCGTCCCTGCGGGGGGTGTTCAGCGAGACCCGCGACGACGGCACCCCGTTCGCCGTCGTCGACGGCGGCGTGTTCGACAACATCCCCATCGCGCGCGCGCTCGAGGCGGTGCAGGACTCACCGGCGAGCACCCCGACCGCCCGGACGCTGCTCTACCTCGACCCGAGCCCGCCGCTGCTCGGCGCCCTCCCGGCCGACCGGGCGACGACCGCGACCGGCTTCCTCCCGGTCGTGCTGCGCGCGCTCTCGCTCAAGCAGCGGCAGGAGGACGCCGACGACGAGGTCGCGCTGGTGCGCGCCCACAACGAGGCCGAGAACGCCGCGCGGGGACGCCACGACGCCCTCGCGCCGTGGCTGGTCGGCCCGGGCGAGGTCGACACCGACGAGCTGCTGGTGCGGTACGCGCGCACCCGCGCGGCGTCGGACTCCGCGCGGCTCGCACGGCTGCTGACGGCGCCCGGCCTGCACCTGATGCGCACGACGGTGCCGCCGACCGACCTGCGCGGCCTCACCCAGGACGCCGCCCAGCGGCTGGCCGACGACGTCGTGGCGCTCTACGACGCGGTGCCGCCGGCCGAGCTCGCGCACGACGCCACGGCGCTGGTGGCCGCCACCACGACGCTGATCGCCTGGGCGCGCGCGCTCGAGGAGGCGGACGTCGCCGCCGACGACCTCGCGCTCCTCGGCGCCTGGAAGCCGCGGCTCTACCGGCTGCGCGAGCTCGCGGGCGAGACCAGGGCGCGCGGGGAGGCGCTGGTCGCGTCCGGCTCGCTGCGGCCGGTGCCCGCCGACCTCGGCGAGCTGCTCACGGTGGTGGCGCCGGCCGCCGAGCGGGCCGCGCGCTGCTCGACCGAGGAGCTCCTCGCCGCCCTCGACGACACCCCGCCGAACCCCGACGACCCGCAGCCGTGGAGCTTCTACGCCTGGGCCGAGCTGCTGCTCGACGGGCCGTCCGCCGACCCCGGTGCGCCCGACGCCACCACCCTGCTCGACAGCGGGTGGGAGGTCGCCGCCGCCGCCCGCGACGCGCTGGTCGGGGTGCGCCCGGCGCCCGGGGACGGCTGGTGGTCGCGGTCGGTCTACCCGGCGCTCGCCTCGGCACCGCTCGCGAGCGTCCCCGTGCCCGTGGTGGTCGCCGCGCTCGCGGCCTCCGGCGGCGCGCCCGGCACGGCCTCGCGCGTGCGGTTCGCGCGCGTCACGGGCGACGAGCCGACCGGGCTCGCCTGCCCCGCCGTCGAGCTGGACGCCCTGCGGTCGCACGTGACGCAGCTGGTCGGTCACGGTGCCTCGAGCCCGCAGGTGCTCGACCGGCAGGTGCGCGAGCTGGCCGGGCTGCCGAGGGTCAGCGCCCGCACCAAGCTCGCGGGCAACCAGCTGGCCAACTTCGCGGGGTTCCTGCACCAGGGCTGGCGCGGTCACGACTGGACGTGGGGACGGGCCGACGCCGCCGCCGGCCTGGTGCGCCTGCTGGGTGGGGGTGACGACGACGTCGCGACCGCGCAGCAGGGCGTGTGGGACGGCGCGGGCACCCACGACGGCCCCAAGCCCGCCCTGGCCGACCTGCACCCGGGGTACCGGTTCGCGGTCGCGAGCCGGATGGTGCACCTGCTGTTCCGCGGGGTGTGGCCGCTGTCCGCCCCCCGCGGCGTCCGCGTGCCGCCGGACTGGCGCTCGTTCGCGTCGCTGGTGCGGGCGGCCCTGCTGCTGGCGGTGCGACCGCTGCTGGTGGTCGCGCCGCTGGCCGTGCGGCCCGCCGCCCTGGTGGCCGTGCTCGCCCTGCTCGTGCTGGCCGGGACGCCGGGGCGGGCCGCCCGGCTCGACGCCGTGCAGACCTGGGAGCGCGGGTGGCTCGTCGCGCTGCTGGCCGTCCTCGCCGTCTCCGGTGCCGCCGTCGTGGCGCGGGCGCTGCACGCGCAGCGGCGCTGGGGCGCGGTGGTCTCGGCCTGGCGGGAGGCGGCGGACGACGAGCCGGCGCTCGCGGCCGACCTGCCGGTGCTCGGGCGGTGGCGCCGCG
>NZ_BAAHAF010000051.1:0-3565 GCF_054777815.1 Angustibacter speluncae
GTGCAGCAGCGAGTCCGCGGCGGCGGCCGGGTCGTCGGGACGCTCGCCCGGCTCCCACAGCGAGGTGGTCGCGCCGTCGTCGTCGTGCACGACGAGGGTCCGCCGCACCCGCATTGTCCCGACCAGGGTGGCCGGCACGCCGTCGGCGTCGAGCTCGGCGACGATGGCCTCGGCGTCCGGTCCGGAGCCGAGACCGACCGCCTCGCAGGGCGTCCCGAGCCGAGCGAGCACCCGCGCGACGTTGACGCCCTTGCCACCCGCACGCGTCGTGACGGTGCGCACCCGGTGCACCTGCCCGGGGCGGAGCGCGTCGAGGCCGTACGTGACGTCGACCGCCGGATTCGGCGTGACGGTGACGATCACCCGAGCCACGACCCCCGGCGCATCACCCGCACCGGCTGCAGGTCGTCGTCGACGACCACGAGGTCGGCCCGCAGACCCGTTGCCAGCGAACCGGTCTCGTCGTCCAGCCCGAGCAGCCGCGCGGGCGTCGCCGAGGCCGAGCGCACCGCCGTCGCGAGGTCGACCCCCGCGTGCTGCACCGTGCGGCGCACCACGTCGAGCAGGCGCGCGGTCCCCCCGGCGATCGAGCGCTCCTCGGGCGGCGCGTCGCCGGCCAGGCGGGCGACCCCGTCGACGACGTCGACGTCGAGGTCTCCGAGGCGGTAGCTGCCGTCGCCGACGCCGGCCGCGGCCATCGAGTCGCTCACCAGGGCCACCTGGTCGGGCCCGACGAGGTCGAGGACGGCGGCGACGGTCTCGTCGGCGAGGTGCACCCCGTCGGCGATCAGCTCGACGACCGTCAGCCCGCGCGCCGCGGCCTGCAGGGCGGCGGCGACCGGCCCGGGGGAGCGGTGGTGCAGCGAGGGCATCCCGTTGAACAGGTGGGTCACCGAGGTGCCGCCGCCGGCGAGGGCGGTCGAGACCGTGCGCGCGTCGGCGTCGGTGTGGCCGACGCTGACCAGCAGCCCGAGAGCCGTCGCGCGGGAGGTGAGGTCGGCCGCGCCGGGCAGCTCGGGGGCGTACGTGAGCGAGCGGACGTGGCCGCGCCCGGCCTCGACCACGCGCTCGAGCAGGCCGGGGTCGGGGTCGCGCAGCACCGCCGGCTCGTGGGCGCCCCGGCGCTGCGGCGACAGGAACGGCCCCTCGAGGTGCACACCGGCCACGAGCCCTCGGTCGGCGAGCTCGGCGGCCGCGGCGGTCGCCCGCACCAGGTCGGGCTCGGACGCCGACACCAGGCTCGCCAGCATCGTCGTGGTGCCGTGCGCGGCGTGGTGCGCGGCGACGGCCTCGCCGGCCCCGACCGTCCCCTCCGGGAAGGAGTGGCCCGCCGCCCCGTGGGCGTGCACGTCGACGAGCCCGGGCAGGACGGTGCCCACCTGCTCCGGTGGGGGTCCGGTCCAGCCCGACGTCGCGCCGACGAAGGCCAGCCGCCCGTCCCGTACCGCGACGACGCCGTCGGGCAGCACGCCGTCGGGCGCGACGACCCGACCACGCAGCACGACGTCGGACGGGGCCGTGCCGGGCGCGGACGCAGCGCTCACAGCGCGGCCCCCGCCAGCAGCACCGGCCCCTGCAGCAGCGAGGCGCCGAGCACGCCCGCGCGCGAACCGAGGTCGCCCGCGACGATCGGCGGCACGCTCACCACCCGGGCGCGCCGCACCATCAGGTCGCGGACGGGTGCGATGAGGGCGGCGCCGGCCTGCGAGAGCCCGCCGCCGAGCACCACCCGCGAGGGCGCGAGCAGCGTGACCGCGGTGAGCAGGCCGTCGGCGAGCGCGTCGACGGCCTCGTCCCACACCTGGTCGGCGCACGCGTCGCGGCCGAGCAGGGCGTGCACCCCGGCCGCGCCGTCGACCGGGCGCCCGCTGAGGTCCTGATAGCGGTCGGCGACCGCCCGGGCCGAGGCGATCGCCTCGAGGCAGCCGCGGGCACCGCACGCGCACACCGGTCCGTCGGGACGCACGACGACGTGCCCGATCTCGCCCGCCTGGTGCGCGCCGCCGCGGACCAGGCGTCCGCCGGCCACCAGGGTCGCCGCGATGCCGGTGCCGATGACGACGACGAGCAGGTCGTCGACACCGCGTCCGGCGCCGAGGCGCCACTCGGCCAGCCCCGCGCTGGTCACGTCGTGGCCGAGCACCACCGGGAGCCCGGTGCGCAGCGAGACCGACTGCGCCACAGGGGTGTCGCGCCAGCCGAGGTTGGCGGCCAGCACGCTGGTGCCGGTGGCCGTGTCGACCAGCCCGGGCACCGCGACGGCCACCCGGTCGACGTGGTCTCGCACCGCGGGGTCGAGCCGGTCGAGCAGGTCGGCGCACAGGTCGCCCAGGGCGCGGAGCGCACCGTCGCCGTCACCGCGCGGGGTGGGGCAGCCGGCCGCCGCCAGCGTCGTCGAGGAGGCGTCGAGCACCTCCGCCTTGATCGAGGTGCCGCCGACGTCCACGGCCAGGACGCAGCTCACCGGTCGGTCGGTCACGCGTCCAGGATGATGGACCGGCTGAGGTGGCGGGGGGAGTCGGGGTCGAGCCCGGCGCGGCGCGAGCGCTCGAGGCAGAGCAGGTGCACCCGCACGAGCTCGGCGAGCGGGTCGCGGCCGGAGTGCTCGAGGTGGGCGCCGGTGGCGCGCACGTCGTCGCCGAGGCCCTCGGGCAGGTCGCCGAACGCCCAGGTGGCGCGACCGGTCGTCGAGATCGAGATCGGGCCGTGCCGGTACTCCATCGCCGGGTAGCTCTCGGTCCAGAGCTGGGCCGACTCGCGCAGCTTGAGCGCCGCCTCGTGGGCGAGCCCGACGGTCCACCCGCGCCCCACGAAGGTGGTCTGCTCGGCGGTCACCAGCCCCTCGGGCAGCGCGTCCACGCCGTCGGCGAGCACCTGCTCGGCGTCGCGCACGGCGCCCGTGAGGTCGTGGCCGAGCGAGGCGCGCAGCAGCGCCAGTGCCGTCGTCGCGAAACGGGTCTGGACGACCGAGCGCTCGTCGGCGTCCTCGAGCACCAGCGGGTCGGCGAGGTCGACGACCGGTGTCGCCGGGTCGGCCGTGATCACCGTGCGGGCCTGGCCGCCCGGCAGCTCGCGCAGCAGCTCGAGCACCTCGGTGGTGGTGCCGGAGCGGGTCAGCGCCAGCACCCGGTCGTAGCCGCGCCCCAGCCGGTGCTCGCTCGCGGCGAAGGCGTCGGTGGTGCCGTGGCCGGCGTCCTCGCGCAGCGCGGCGTACGACTGCGCCATGAACAGCGACGTGCCGCAGCCGACGACCGCGACGCGCTCGCCGGGCACGGGCAGCAGGTGGGCGACGTGCCCGAGGCGGTCGCGGACGCCGGCCCACAGCGCGGGCTGGCTGGCGACCTCGGTGGACAGGTGGGTGGTCTCGCTCACGGTCACGGCGCCAGCATCCCGGCCGCCCGGTGCGGTGTCAAACATGACGACTTCCGCTCACAACCGCTCACGACTACGCATCCAGCCCGAGCGCGGCGCGCAGGTCGGGGTGCGCCCCCAGCGCCAGCCACGCCGCGCCGAGCTCGCCGGGGCCCGCCGTCCGCACGCGCACGCCGCCGTGCCGGGCCACCCG
>NZ_BAAHAF010000052.1:0-57389 GCF_054777815.1 Angustibacter speluncae
GGGAGGTGTCCAGCACGATGCCCGGCCCGATCGAGTTGCCCGCGATCGACGTCCCCGCGCCGCGAGCGGTCAGCGGCGTCCCAGTCGCGCGGGCCACCTCGAGCACCGCCAGCACCTCCTCGACGTGCCGCGGCATCACCACCACGGCCGGAGGCACCCGGTAGTTCGACGCATCGGTCGAGTACTCCGCGCGGCGCCGGGACGAGTCGTCGACGTCACGCAACCCGGCGGCGCGCAGCGCCGCGACCAGGTCCGGTATAGCCGCGGCACCAGAATCTGTGGGTCTCCCAGCCGCTGTCGACACGCGTAAATCATCTCAGGCATGCTGCGTCCATCCGGGGGAGGTCCGATTGGCGGACGCCTACTGAGACAGGGGATCGGGGAGTGGTCGACGTCGTCTCTTGCGACCGCTGACGATGGCATGGGCTGGACGAGGTCGGTGGTGATGGCGTGCAGCACCGAGCTGAGGACGAGGTACCGCACGCCGTGCTCGACGGCGGCGTCGACGACGGCCAGACCGATGTCGCGCTCGCGCGGGTGCAGCGTCGGCCCGACGTGGTAGATCCGGTCGACACCGTGGACGGCGCGGTGCACGACCTCGGGCTCGGACAGGTCGCCGACGACGACGTCCTCGACCCCGATCTCGCGCAACCGTTCCGCCGACGCCTCGGACGTGACGCTGGCTCGGACGCGCACGCCGGCGGCCAGCAGCTTCGGGACCAGCAGACGGCCCTGGTTGCCGTTCGCAGCCGTCACCAGGACGACCTGGTCGCCGTCACCGGGCACGGGTGCCTGCGATCCAGACGCCCCGGACGTCGCGCGTCCTGGTGATGTCGCGGGTCGGGTCGCCCCCGCACAGCAGCACGTCGGCGCGGCTCCCTGGCCGCAGCGTCCCGCGGTCACGCAGGTCGAACACCTCGGCCGCGGTCGAGGTGGCCCCGCGCAGCGCCTGCACCGGATCGAGGCCGGCGGCCACCAGTCGCGAGAGCTCGTCGTGCACCGACTCGCCGAACGCCGGTGACCAGGGGGCGTCGTGGTCGACGTGGCGTCGGTGCCGACTAGCACGTGAGACCCGTTGTCGCGGAACAGCCGCACCGTCGCCTCGGCGTGGTGGTACCGCATCCGCAGCGCCGGGACCACGGTCGACAGCACCCGCAGCACCGGCTTGCGGCCGATCGTCCGCTCGACGCCGTCCATCATCCCCAGCGTGGGGACGATCGTGACCGGACGGTCGGCGAGCTCCGCGGCGAACCCGTCGTCGAGCCCGCCGGTGACGGCCGAGTGCGTGACGACATCGACCCCGGCGCGCACCGCCAGGCGCACGGTGTCCGGGCTGACGACGTGCGCCACTGTGGTCAGGCCGGCCTCGTGGGAGGCCTCGACGAGGGCTGCGACGGTCTGCGCCGAGAGCGGTTTGGCGCCAGGGAACTTGGGGTCCTCGACGATGATCTTCACGTAGTCGGAGCGCTCGTGCAGCCGGTCCTCGACGAACCGCTGCGCGTCGGCCGACCCGGAGACCCCCGTCGAGGCCGGCATGCCCATCGCGGTGATGAAGCGTGAACCGGGGCCGCTGGCGGGTCGCCCTGCGGTGTGCAGGGTGGGTAGGCCGGGCAGGTCGCGCAGCGCCTGGGTCCGCTCGAGGTGCGGTGCTCCCATGTCCAGCGCCGTCGTGACGCCCCAGCGCGCCAGCGCCTCGAGGTGCGCCTGTCGTGCACGTGGACGTGGGTGTCGATCAGACCGGGCAGCGCCGTCGCCCCGGCACCGTCGACGACCGTCGCGCCGACAGGCGCAGGCCCGCCGGACACCAGGCCGTCGACCAGGACGAGGTCGGTCGGGTCGCTGAGGCCCTCGCCGTCGAAACGCGGACGTCTGCCAGGACGGTGCTCGTGCTCATGGTCGGGTGCTCGCTTCCGCTCGCTGGTGGCAATGACCGGACACGAGGCCGATCAGTGCGTCGGGGTCGGGAGGCGGCGCGGTGCCGCACCACGCGACGACCTGGTCGGGGCGGACGAGGAGCGCCCGCGCGCCGAGACCGTCGAGCACCTGACGATCGACGTCGACGACGTCGACCGGGACGCCGGCACGGTCGGCCGCCTCCGCCAGCGGGCGCGCGACGGCGCGGTCGTCCACCAGCAGCACGTGGTCGTCGCGCACCAGGTCGAGCGTCGAGACCGTCGGGGTCAGCCACCGATGCGGCAGCCGGCGCCCGGGTGCGGCGGCCCTGTGCCAGTCGTCCTCGGCGGCCGCCTCGTCGTCACCGGGCAGCAAGGGGGAGCGGGTGTACCGGTGGCCGAGCACGAGGTCGGAGCTGAAGTACTCGGCGCGCTTGGTCGTGTGGATGCGCGCGGCCGCCGCCTCGCGCGCGGTGAGACCCTGGGCACCGTCGGCCTCGAGGTCGGGGCTCAGCAGCTCGGGCGCGAGGACGGCCATGTTCGCGGTCGCCTCGGCGATCACGCGGCGGTGCAGCGGGCGCCGCTCGGCCTCGTAGGAGTCGAGCAGTGCCGGGCCGGCCCAGCCCTGGACCGTGGCGGCCAGCTTCCAGCCGAGGTCGACGGCGTCACCGATGCCGGTGTTGAGGCCGTGGCCGCCGAACGGCGGGTTGAGGTGGGCGGCGTCGCCGACGAGGAAGACCCGTCCGACGCGGCAGCGGTCGACCAGCTCCATCCGGGCCGTCCACGGGTCGGTGCTGACCACCTCGACCGGCAGGTGCCGGCCGAGGGCGCCGTCGACCAGCCGCTGCGGGTCGAGGTCCGCGCTGGTGCCGTCGACGCCGAAGGCGATGAGCCACCAGGTGCCGTCGCGGTCGACCGGACCCATCATCCCCGGGGTCGAGCCGTTCAGGAGCCAGGTCTGCACCGCGGGAGGGTGCGGCGCCAGGGCACCGAGCTGCGGTGCGTGGAAGACGATGCCGGTGTTGGGGCGCAGCGCCTGCGCGCCCTCGTAGCGGGCGCCGATCTGGTCGCGGACGACGCTGCGGCCGCCGTCGGCGCCGACGACGTACTCCGCCTCGACGACCTCCTGGACCCCGTCCCGGTCGAGGGCGACCTCGACCGCCGGGCCCCGGTCGCGGACGGTGCTCACTCGGGCGCCGATCCGCAGGTCGCACGTCGGGAGCTCTGCGACCACCTGCCGCAGCAGCGTCTCTAGCACGTACTGCGGCATCTGCTGGCCGCGCTCGGGAGAGGTGCCGTCGTCGGCGAGCCCGAGGACACCGGTGAAGCGGGTGATCTCCGTACCGAGGAACGAGGTGCGGAAGGCGACGTCCTGGGACCAGGAGACCGCGAGCGGCGCCGCGGCCCGCAGCCGGTCGGTCAGTCCCCATCGCCGGACGTGCTCCATCGTGCGGGCGTTCAGCGTCTTGGCGCGCGGGCGGAGCCGGGTCGGCTCGGTTCGTGGTTCGGCGACCACGACCTCGACGCCGCGCAGCCCGAGCTCGACGGCGAGCGCGAGGCCCACCGGGCCCGCGCCGCTGACCAGGACGGAGGTGCTGCTGCGCGGCGTCGTCGGGCTCACGGGACGAGGACGTCGGCCTCGGCGGCGACGGCGCAGGTGAAGGCGAACGCGAGCTGCTGCAGGTGCAGGGCCGCACCGGCGGTGTGGTGGTCGAGGGAGTGGCCGACGCCGGGGGCGAGGTGGGTGGACACCTCGCCGGAGAACAGCGAGGCGAACTCCGCCCGTGCCTCGGCGGAGGAGTCCCACAGCGCGTCGTGCTCGGCCAGGACGTTGTGGACGGGTACCCGCACGTCCGCGGCCACCGCCGCCAGCCGCTCGCGGGCCCACCTCGGTGCGTTCACCAGCTCGACGAACGGCGTGGGGGCGTAGGAGCTGCGGGCAGCCTCGCGGGCCCGCTCGCTGAACGACCCGGCCGGGCCGAACATGACACCCTCGCGGTCGGGGACCGGCAGGTCGACCACGCCTGAGAACGGCAGCGAGCCGAGCTGCTCGGCGGCGCCACCGGCCGGGATGCGGGCGCCCATGCCGCTGGTGGCGACCCCGACGAGCGGCCAGGACGGCTGCCTGGCCGCGATCTCCAGTGCGATCATCCCGCCGATCGAGTGGCCGACCAGCACGACCGCTGCTGCGGGCGACTGCTCCAGGTACCGGGCGATCGCGTCGTCGAGCAGGGCCGCCTGGTGGGCGAAGGTGTTCTCGGCCTCGGCCACGGGGGCGCTGCCGCCGTAGCCGGGACGGTCGATCGTCAGGACCGGGAACCCGTTGCGGGAGGCGAGGTCGAGGAACGAGCCGAACGGGCCGCCTGCCACCGCGAAGTAGGTGCTGGTGTAGGTGCCGCCGTGCAGGGCGACCAGCAGCGGTGCTCCGTCGACCTGCCGCTCGGGCGCGTGGAAGGTGGCTGCGACGGGTGCGTCGGCGGTGCCGATCTGGTGCTGGGACAAGGGTTCCTCCTGGGTCGTCCGGGTGGGTGTCGGTGCTCGGGTCAGCGGCCGAGCAGGGTCAGGGCGGCGTCGACCACCGCGGTGGCGTCGATGCCGTGCAGGTCGTAGGCGTCGGGCAGGCTCGAGGACTGCCCGAACTCGGTGACGCCCAGGCAGCGGATGCGGTCGCCCCGCAGCCCGGCGAGGAAGGACAGCGTGTGCGGGTGGCCGTCCAGGACCGTTACCAGCGGTGCCGGGCTGCCGGCCGGGAACAGGTCGTCGGCGACGCTGCCGCCGGCGCCCGCCGCGCGGGACCCGCGCTGCTGGAACGAGCGGAACACCAGGTCAGGGCTCGTCAGGCAGACCACCCCCGCCCGGATCCCCTGCGAGCGCAGGGCGTCGGCGGCCGCGAGCACCTCCGGCACGATCGCGCCGACGCCGACCAGCGTGACCTCGTCGGCGGGGCCGTGCGGTGCCGGGAACCGGTACCCACCGGCCACGACCTGGCGGCGCCGTCGCTCTGCGAGAGCCGGGTCGTGCGGCAGCTGGGCGAGCGCAGGGTCGATGGGACGGGTGGAGAGCCGGAAGTACGCGGACGTACCGCCCTCGACGCCTACCTGGCTCATCGCGTGGAGCAGGCACCACTCCAGGTCCTGCGCGAACGCCGGCTCCCAGGCCACGCAACCGGGTTGCTCCAGTCCGATGGACGGGGTCGTGATGGACTGGTGCGCACCGCCTTCCGGTGCAAGGGTCACTCCGGAGGGCGTGCCGACCAGGATGGACTGCCCGCCGGCGTAGATGCCGTACGACCACGGCTCGAGCGCCCTCGGCACGAACGGGTCGTACAGCGTGGCGACGGGGATGAGCCGCTGGCCCCAGCGGGACCAGGTGGCGCCCAGCTCGCCCAGCAGCGACACCAGGTTCACCTCCGCGATGCCGAGCTCGATGTGCCGGCCGTTGCTCGCCTCGTGCCAGCGCAGCACCCGGTCGGTGTCGTCGGCGAACCAATCGTGACGGTCACGCACCGACCAGATGCCGGCCTTGTTGATCCACCCGCCGAGGTTCGTCGAGGAGGCGACGTCGGGGCTGCAGGTGACGACCCGGCCAGCGACGTCGGGGGCGTCGCGGACGAGGTCGGCGAGCAGGCGCCCCAGGGTGGCCTGGGTCGACGCCGGCTTGCGGTGCGGGTGGCCGAGCGAGGTGGGCACCTCGACCCGCCGCTCGGGCGCGACAGGTGCACGTCGCAGCTGCTCGGCGCGGACGCCGCAGAGCCGTCCGGCGTCACTGCCGTCGTCGAACCGCTGCCAGGGACGGTCGGGGTCGATGCCGGACGCCGCGGCCAGGGCCTGCACCTGGGTGGGCGTCAGCAGCGCCGAGTGGTTGGCGGGGTGCCCCTCGGTCGGCAGGCCCTTGCCCTTGATGGTGTACGCGAACACGACTGTCGGTCGGTCGGTGTCGGCACCGCGGAAGGTCTCGACCAGCAGCCCGAGGTCGTGTCCCCCGAGGTCGCGGACGATGGCCGCGAGCTCGTCGGCGGTGAAGGTGTCGAGCAGGTGCTGCAGCTCTGCGTCATCGGTGCCGGTCAGGACGCGGGAGGCCACCTCGTCGGCGGGGGCGCGCAGCATGCGCTGGTACTCCTCGTTGGGCATCGCCTCCAGCCGGGCACGCAGTGCCGGGCCGCCGGCTCGCTCGAACACCTCGGTGATGCGGCGGCCCCACTTGCGCACGACGACCTGCCAGCCGGCGGCGGCGAACATGCCCTGCAGCCGGGCGATCTGCATGTCGGGTACGACGCGGTCGAGGGACTGCCGGTTGAGGTCGACGACCCACAGCAGCTCGCCGAGCTCGGCGACCGCGGGGTCGGTGACGGCTTCCCAGATCGCACCCTCGTCGAGCTCGGCGTCACCGAGGAGGCTGACGAACCGCCCGGCCGGTGGGGCGTCGGCGAACTGCGAGGCGACGTAGCGGTGGGCCATCGCGGCCCAGAGCGCGGCGGTGGCGCCGATGCCGACCGAGCCGGTGGAGAAGTCGACGGTGTCGGGGTCCTTCAGTCGTGAGGGGTAGGACTGCAGGCCGCCCTTGGCGCGCAGGGTCGGCAGGTAGGACTCGTCGAGGTCGTCCAGCAGGTAGTTGATGGCGTGCAGGACGGGGGAGGCGTGCGGCTTGATCGACACCCGGTCGTGCGCGGTGAGCTCGGCGAACCACAGCGCCACCATGACGTCGACCATCGAGGCGCTGGACGCCTGGTGGCCGCCGACCTTGACGCCGGTGTCGTTCGGGCGGCCCGCGTTGGCCGCGTCGACGATCGCGACCGACAGCCACAGCACGCGGCGCGCGACCTCGCGCAGCGTGGCCTCGTCCGCCGCCGTGATCCTGGTCGAGGGGAACGGCGAGGGCGTGGGCGCCTGCCCGCTGACCGCGGTCACGGACGCCCACCGCCGCCGGGCAGTGCGGCGACGCGGTCGTGCAGGACGTCGTCGTAGGCCGCGCGGACGTGCTCTGCGACCGTCAGTGCTGCGGCCCGGTCACGGCCGTCGGCCAGCAGCCCGGTGACGGCCCCGCCGCGATGCTCGGGTGGGACGTCGTCGCCGCGTGCGACGACGAGGGCGTGGAAGTGGCGGTAGTTCTCGCCGAACGACATCAGGTACACGGCGGGTGCTCCGGTGGCCCGCTCCACCGCGGTGACCAGGTCGCGAGCGCGGCGACCCAGGGCGTCGGCCTCGGCGTCGTCCAGCCCCGAGAGGCGCTCGGCGTGGCGGCGGGGGCGCAGGAAGAACCAGCCCGGCACCTCGTAGCCGGGGGCGACCTCGGCGGCCCACAGGTCGTCCGCGAAGACGCGCGCGGCAGGCTCGGTGTCCTCCATGGAGCAGATGAGGCAGTCCTGGTGGCTCACCTCAGCCACCCATCAGGACCCCGAGGGCGTTCGGGAGCTCGAACTTCCTCGCCCACGAGCGGTCGCAGAGCTCCTCGACGGTGGCCCCGGCGCGGCGGGCGGCCAGGAGCTCCTCGGGGTCGAAGGCCGGTCCGACGGAGTCATCCGCGTACTCCTGTGCGTTCATGTAGCCGGTGGCGTCGTCGGGCTCCTCGAACCGGTCGATCTGCAGCTCGACGAAGTTGCGGTCGGGGTCCTGGTAGTACATCGACGTCGTGACGCCGTGGGCGACGCACACCGCGGGGGTGATGCCCTGGTCGCGCAGCGTCGTGTACCGCTCGAGCAGGTCGTCGATGTTCTCGAACGTGTAGGCGGAGTGGTGCAGCGCCGCCGTCGAGGCGCTCTTGGCCTCCATCGGGATCGGCGGGTGCAGCAGCGCGACCCGGTGGTGCTCCTCGTCGAAGGTCAGGAACGACAGCGTCTCGTCCTGGTAGACGACGTGCGCGTCGAGGACCGCGCAGTACCAGTCGCGCATCTGCTGCGGCTGCGCGGTCTGGAACACGATGTGGGCGAACTTGGGCTTGGCCACGGGGTCTCCTCCGGTGCGGGTGGTCGGGTCGGGTCAGCGTGAGGTGAAGGTGGTCGTCATCTCGCCGATGAGATCGGCGGTGGTGGTGAGGGTGTCGCCGGGGCGCAGCACGACCCGGGGGTCGCGGGCCCAGCCGATGCCGGCGGGGGTGCCGGTGAAGACGAGGTCACCCGGTAGCAGCGGCACCACGGCCGAGAGCTGCTCGACCAGGTTCGGCACGTCGAAGACCAGGTCGTCGGTGCGTCCGGACTGCATCTGCTCGCCGTTGAGCGAGCAGCCGAGCGCGATCGCGTCCGGGTCGTCGAACTCGTCCGGGGTCACCAGGACCGGGCCGGTGGGGGAGAACCCCGGGTAGGACTTGCCGAGGGAGAACTGCGGCGTCAGGCCCCGGAACTGCACGACACGCTCGGACAGGTCCTGGCCCAGGGTCAGGCCGGCCACGTGCGCCCAGCCGTCCTCGTGGGAGACCCGGTGCGCGCGCCGCCCGATCACGACCACCAGCTCGGCCTCGAAGTCGACCGCCTCCGAGGGCAGCTCCACCGTCGCGCGCGGGCCGGTGACCGACGACGGGAACTTCGTGAAGACGACAGGGTGGCCCTCCGGCAGCGCCAGGCCGGCCTCGGCCGCGTGCGCCCGGTAGTTCAGACCGATCGCGAACACCTGCCGCGGGGCGGGGACCGGGGCGTCGAGCGAGGCGGTGTCCAGGGGGGTCGCCGTCGCGCCGTCGATCGCGTCCCGGTGGTCCTGCACCCAGGTGACGAGGTCGTCCCAGCGGTCGTAGGCCGCCAGCGGGTCGGGCCCGAACTCGCCGTCGCTGGCGGTCGCGATGTCGACCAGCCCACGCTCCTCGACCAGCGAGATCCGCTGTGCGGCAACGGCCAGTCTCATCGTCAGGTGCCTCCTGTCCGGTCGCCTCGATGCGACGTGACGGACGCTAACAATGATATGTGATAACAGTCAAGGGCCGATATCTTTGATATCGTCGGCGGATCGACCCAGGGGAGCGCAGATGACGACCGTGTCCGGCACGGCGGACTCCGTCCGCCCGATCGCCTCGCGCTCGGTGTCCGACCAGGTCACCGACGAGCTGCGCCGGTCCATCCTCTCCGGCGTGCTCGCCCCGGGTGAGAGCCTGTCGCTGCGCAAGCTCGCCGAGCAGCTCGGCGTCAGCTTCATCCCCGTCCGCGACGCCCTCAAGGTGCTCGGCGGCGAGGGCCTGGTGGTGAACCCTCCCGGCCGCAGCGCCACCGTCGCACCGCTCGACCTCGACGAGCTCCGTTCCATCTACCGCGTGCGCCGCATGCTCGAGCCGGACCTGGCCCGCCGCTCGGTGCTGCAGCTGAGCGACGCCGACCTCGACGACCTGCACCGCGCTGCCGGCGACCTGGGTGCCGCCGACCGCAGCATGGACGACATCTACGACGACCACCGCGCCTTCCACCTGGCGCTGCTGGCGCCCGCGGCGTCCGCGTGGGACATCCGGATCCTGATGATGCTGTGGCGCGCGGGCGAGCGTTACGTCCGGATCGGGTTCGGACTGCTCGACCCCGACCCGCGCGAGCACGAGCGTCGGCGCGAGGCGCACCAGCTGCTGATCGAACGGTTCCGCCAGAGGAACCCCGATGTCGCCGCAGCGGCTCTCGACGAGCACCTCGCCCACAACGAGGAGATCGCCCACGCAGCACTGACCGGTGTGACCGGTACCTGACGCGGCACGACGGCAGAGTCGCCAGCGATCGAGAGGGCGGTCTGCGCTCACCGTGCGCTGGCAGGTCGAGTCGAGCACCACCGTCGAGGGCCGGGGACGCTGCTGGTCGTCGCAGCCGCATCGGGAGCGGCTCGAGAGCCGCCTGCAGGCATGCGTCGTCCGAGTCGGCGACGGGTGTCGGTGGGCGGTTGCGCGACGCGTCGACGGTGCTGCCTGCTGATCTCCAACCCGTGACTAAAGTGCTTTACACAAAGGGCTTGCGCGACGTCTCACGAGATGGCACGGTAGGCGTGCGACGAGATCAGCGACGTGGCTGGCAGGGGACCGACCGTCCCTCCGACCCGGTGCTGACTTCGTCGGCGCCGCACCTCAGAACGCTCCCGTCCCAACACGTTTCGCTGCCGGTCCGCCACCCGCGCCCTGACCGGGCCGGCCGCGGTCGGCGGCGGTTCCGCTCCCACCGACCCCTGAGCTCAGGGGTCCGAGTCCGTCCGGCGCACGCGCCGGCACCCGCACCTCGCACCGCCCTCACGTCCCTGCCCCGGTGACGTCTGCTCCGCCTTGCCCTCGCACGTCCCAGCACGCCCACCCGGAGGTTCCCGTGCACGACCTTGCTCCCACCGCCCCCCGCCGCTGGACCCGGCTGGTCGCCGTCACCGGCGCCGCAGCCCTGCTGTCGACGCTCGCCGCGTGCGGCGGAGGAACCTCCGGGTCCACCGCCGGCGCAACCGACTCCGGCGAGCGGGTGCACGGCGACACCCTGACCATCGCGGCCGGCGCCCCGCCGAACAGCCTCGACCCCGCACTGGTCGACGCGGCGTTCACTACCTACACGATGCTCGGGTACGAGTCGCTGCTGTACCGCGCGGCTGACGGCTCCCTGCAGCCCGGTCTGGCCGAGTCGTGGGAGGTGGCCGACGGGAACCAGCAGCTCGACCTCGTCCTGCGGCCCGACGTCACGTTCTCCGACGGCACGCCCGTCTCCGCCGAGGCGGTCGTGGCCTCCCTGCAGCACGCGCAGTCCTCGCCGGGTGCGCAGGCCACGATGCTGCTCGGCATGACCTTCACCGCCACCGGCGAGGGCACGGTGTCGATCGCGTCCGCGACGCCGAACCCGCTGCTGGCGGAGACGTTCTCGCAGTTCTACGGCGTGGGCCAGATCGTCGGGCCGGCCGGCCTCGAGAACGCCGCCGAGGTGGCGTCCGGCGCACTGACCGTCGGTGCCGGGCCCTACGTGCTCGACCCCGACGAGACCGTCGCCGGCGACCACTACACCTACACCGCCCGCGGGGACTACTTCGAGGACGACCGACAGAACTTCGACACGGTCGTCGTGCGGGTGATCTCCAACCCGCAGGCCGTGGTCAACGCGCTGCGCACGGGCCAGGTGGACGTGGCCATCGGCGGCGACGCGACGGTGGCCTCCCAGGTGGAGTCGGCCGGGCTGGTGGTCGACGCCATGCCCTTCGTGTTCCAGGGGCTGAACCTGCTGGACCGTGAGGGCACGGTGAGCGAGCCGCTCGGCGACGTCCGCGTGCGCCAGGCCATCAACTACGCGATCGACCGCGAGACGGTCGCGACGGCGGTGCTGGGGGAGTACGGCGTGCCGACCACGCAGACGGTCACCGAGGGGTCCGACGGCTGGTCGCAGGAGGCCGCGGACGCCTACCCCTACGACCCCGACAAGGCCCGCGAGCTGCTCGCCGAGGCCGGCTACGAGGACGGCTTCACACTTCCCGTCGCCTCGGCCACCTTCGCCGGCATCGACACCATGGCGCAGGCGATCAAGGGCCAGCTCGCCGAGGTCGGCATCACCGTCGAGCTGTCCACCAGCGCCGACGTCGGCACCTACCTGCAGGACATGACCAGCCGCGAGTTCCCCGCGACCGCCATCGGCTACGGCGCGCAGCCGATGCACCTCGAGGGCCAGGGCCTGTTCCTGCCGACCGCCCCGGCGTTCAACGCCTTCGGCACCGACGACCCCGTCCTGACCGACCTGTACGCCCAGGCCGCCGCAGCCGACCCCGAGGCGCGCGCCGACCTGGACCGGCAGATGCAGCTGCACCTGGTCGAGAACGCCTGGTTCGCGCCGGTCGCGTTCAGCCCGGTCCTGTACTTCAGCCAGGCCGACATCGGCGGCCTCGAGGTCAGCGGCGCCGCACCGATCGCGTCCCCGACCGACTGGTACGCGACGAAGTAGGCGCCACCCGCCCCGGTCCCGGCCACCGGGACCGGGGCACCCCGACCCGTTCGACCACCCACACCATCCGTCCCACCTGGAGAGGAGGACCACCGTGCGAGGACTTGTCCTGCGCTGGTCGCTGACGGCCGCGCCGCTGCTGCTCGGTGTCTCGGTGCTGACCTTCGTGCTCACCAGCCTGGTACCGGGCGACGCAGCCCGCTCGATCCTCGGTGTCGGCGCCACCGACGAGCAGTACGAGCAGCTGCGGCTCGAGCTCGGCCTCGACCAGCCGCTCTGGCAGCGCTACGCCGACTGGCTCACCCACGCCGTCCGCGGCGACCTGGGGACCTCGATCTCCTCGTCCGGCTCGGTCAGCGCCGAGCTGGCCGACCGCGTCGGCGTGACGACCTCGCTCGTCCTCGGCGCCGTCCTCGTGGCAGCCGTCGTGGGCATCGCGCTCGGCCTGGCCAGCGCCCTGCGCGGCGGCGTCCTCGGGCGGCTGGTCGACGTCGTCTCCCTCGCCGGTCTGGCCGTGCCGAGCTACTGGCTCGGGCTGGTGCTGCTCACGACGCTGGCCGTCGAGCACCAGGTGTTCCCCGCCACCGGGTACGTCCCGCTCGCGGAATCGCCTGCGGGGTGGGCGCAGTCGCTGGTCCTCCCCGTCCTGACCCTGGCGTTCGGCGCGGTCGCCCCGGTCGCGAAGCAGACCCGGGACGGCGTGCTGAACGAGCTCGGACGCGACTACGTCGCGGTGCTGCGGGCCCGGGGGATCAGCGAGCCGCGGATCGTGGTGCGTCACGTGCTGCGCAACGCCGGCACGCCGGTGCTCAGCGTCCTGGGCCTGGTCGCGGTCGGCCTGTTCGGCGGTGCGGTGCTGGTCGAGACGGTGTTCGTCCTGCCGGGCCTCGGCAGCGCGGTGGTGAGCGCGACGGCCGCCCACGACATCCCCACCATCCAGGGCGTCGCGGTGTGCTTCACGATCGCCGTGGTGCTCGTCAACCTGCTCGTCGAGCTCGGTTACGCCGGGCTGAACCCGAAGGTGCGGACATGACCGGTACCGGTGCGGTGCACCGCTTCCTGCGCAAGCCGCTCGGCGTCTCCGCCGCGCTCTGGCTGCTCGTGGTCACGGTGGCCAGCCTCGCCGCCCCGCTGATCGCACCCTACGGTCCGGACGACCAGGACCTGACCCAGGTGCTGTCCGGCCCGACCGGCTCGCACTGGCTCGGCACCGGCGTGCTCGGACGCGACGTGCTGAGCCGACTGCTCCACGGCGGCCAGGTGACGCTGACCGGCGTCCTGGTGTCGTGCGCCATCTACCTCGCCGTCGGCGTCCCGCTGGGGGTGCTGGCCGGCTACCTGGGCGGCTGGGTCGAGCGCGTCGTGCTGCGCGTCGCCGACGTCGTCCACTCCGTGCCGGTCATCATCGTCCTGCTCGTCGTCGTCGCGGTGCACCCCCAGGACGAGACCGCGGCGATGGTCGCCCTCGGGCTGCTCGCCGCTCCGGGGCTGGCCCGCATCGTCCGCTCCATCACCCGCGAGCTGCGGCACGAGCTGTTCGTCCGCGCCGCGCGGGTCGGCGGGCTGGGACCCGCCACGATCATGCGGCGCCACATCGTGCCCCGCGTGCTGGGCACCGTCGTCGTCCAGCTCTCGCTGTTCGGCGCCGCCGCGGTGCTGCTCGAGACGGGCCTGGGCTTCCTCGGCCTGGGCTCGCAGCAGGCCACGTGGGGTGGTGCCATCGCCGAGGCGTCCCAGAACATCGGCACCCAGCCCTGGCTCCTCGTGCCGTCCGGTGTCCTGGTCATCAGCTTCGTGCTGAGCCTGGGACTGCTCGGTGACGCCGTCCGCGACGTGCTCGCCGAGGGGTACGGCACGTCGCGGCCGGCACCGGCCGTCCGCCCGCGACTCGGCCGCCTCCCGCGCCCCGGTCGGCGCCCCGCCGCCCCGTCCACGGCCCCGGTCGTGGCACCGGCGTCGGACGCGCTGCTGCAGGTGCGGGGACTGCGGGTCGAGTTCGAGCGCGACGGCGTGGTCGTCCCCGTCGTCACCGGTGTGGACCTCGAGGTCCGCGCCGGGGAGGCGGTCGGCATCCTCGGCGAGTCCGGCTGCGGCAAGTCCGTCACCGCGCGCGCCGTGCTGGGCCTGCTGCCGGGCACCGGCCGGGTCACGGACGGCGACCTGCGCTTCGACGCCCTCGACCTGCGCACCGCGACACCGGCCCAGCTCAGGGCACTGCGGGGCGGGAGGATCGGCTGGATCTCCCAGGAGCCGATCCTCAGCCTCGACCCCTCGGCGACGGTGGGCGCCCAGCTCGTCGAGGCGATCCGCGCCCACCGTCGCTGCTCGCGCCGCCAGGCCCGGGCCCGTGCCCTCGAGCTGCTGGCGCTGGTGCGGCTGCCCGATCCCGTCGCGGTCTTCCGCAGCCACCCGCACCAGCTCTCCGGCGGCATGGCGCAGCGGGCCGGCATCGCCGGCGCCCTCGCCGGTGACCCGGTGATGCTGGTCGCCGACGAGCCCACCACCGCACTCGACGTCACGGTGCAGGCCGAGATCCTCGACGTGCTGCGCGACCTGCAGCAGCGCGGCACGGCCATCGTCCTGGTGACCCACGACCTCGGCGTCCTGGCCGACCTGTGCACCCGTGCGGTCGTGATGTACGCCGGCGAGGTGGTGGAGACGGCCGACGTCGTCGACCTGGTCGCTCGGCCGAAGCACCCGTACACCGCGGCGCTGCTCGCGGCGAACCCGCACGAGGCCGTGCCCGGCGTGCCGCTGCGGGCGATCGAGGGCACCGTCCCGCCTCCCGGGTCGTGGCCGGCCGGGTGCCGGTTCGCCGACCGCTGCCCGATCGCCGACGACGCCTGCCGGGTGGCACCCGTCACCTTGCGCAGCCCGTCCACCCGTCCGGCCGACGAGCCGGCCGGCACGCGTCGGACGCGCTGCCTGCGGCCCCGCGACGTGGCCCCGGCGAGCCCTGTGACCCCACCCCGGACCGAGAAGCTGGTGCTGTCGTGACCACACCCCTGATCGAGGCGCGCTCGGTGCGCGTCACCTACCGCCGGGGCCGGACCCGGACGACCGCCGTCCACGGCGTCGACCTCGTCGTCCGTCCCGGGCGCACCGTCGGCGTGGTGGGAGAGTCCGGCTCCGGCAAGAGCAGCGTCGGCAACGCCGTGCTCGGACTGGTGCCGGTCGAGTCCGGCACGGTCCGCTTCCGCGGCGAGGACGTCACGGCAGCCTCCGCGCGGCGACGTCGTGAGCTCAGCCGGCGGATGCAGGTCGTGTTCCAGGACCCGTACGGCTCGCTCAACCCCGCCCGGTCCGTCGGCGACACCCTCGCCGAGGGCCTGCGCTTCGGCCAGGGGGTGCGCGCCGCCGAGGCCGCCGCCAGGGTCGAGCAGGTGCTGGCCGAGGTCGGGCTCGACCCGTCGGCCGCCCGGCGCTTCCCGGGCGCGTTCTCCGGGGGGCAGCGGCAGCGCATCGCGATCGCCCGGGCCGTCGTCGGCGACCCGGAGTTCGTCGTGTGCGACGAGCCGGTCAGCGCGCTCGACCTGTCGGTCCAGGCGCAGGTGCTGAACCTGCTGGCCCGGCTGCAGGCCGAGCGCGGCCTGGGCTACCTGTTCATCTCGCACGACCTCGGGGTCGTGCGGTACCTCAGCGACGACGTCGTGGTCATGCACGCGGGGCGGGTGGTCGAGAGCGGCCCCGCCGCGCAGGTCGGCCACGCACCCGTCCACCCCTACACCCGTGCGCTGGTGGCGGCCGCCCCCGTGCCCGACCCGGACGAGCAGCGCCGGCACCGGGCCGCGCGTCTGGCCCTCCAGCGGACGACCGCGACGGCCCTGCCCACCGGGGGCTGCTCCTTCGCCGCGCGGTGCGCCTTCGCCACCGACGTGTGCCGGACCACCGTCCCACCGCCGGTGGTGGTCGGGCCCGACCACGTCGTGGCCTGCCACCACGCCGCCGACCTCCCCGCCCTCGTCGCCGCACCCGCTACCGCCCCTGCCCCCACCCGTGACACCGTCGGCACCACGACGTCGCACCCCGAAGCCCTGAGGACGGACGCATGAACCTCGAGCCCGAAGTCCTGGCCCACCTGCAGGCCGGCGACCCCACCGGGATCGCCGACGCCGACCCGGTGCAGCGCCGGGTGCTGCTCACCCGCGAGATCGACCGGATGTTCCGGCTGTTCGGCCTGCCGGGACCGGATGTCGACCGCGTCCGGGACCACCACGTGCCCGTGGACGGCGGCACCATCCTGGTGCGCAGCTACCACCCGGTGCGCGAGGCCGAGGAGCGGCTGCCGGTGCACGTCCTGGTGCACGGTGGCGGGTGGACCACCGGTTCGGTCGACGAGCTCGTCTGCGACGCGACCGCGCGGCACCGCACCGCCGGCGCGCGCTGCGTCACCGTGCTGGTCGACTACCGCCTCGCGCCGGAGCTCCCGTTCCCCGTCCCCCTCGACGACACGGTGGCCGCGGTGCGCTGGGTGCGCGACCACGCCGACGAGCTGGGCATCGACCCCGGCGCGCTCACCCTCGGCGGGGCGTCCGCAGGTGCGAACCTCTGCGCGGCAGCGGTGCTCGCGGCCCCCGACCTCGACGTCCGCGCGCTCGTGCTCGACGTCCCGGCCCTCGACCTGCGGGCCGAGAAGGTCCACCGGCCCGCCGACCTCGGTGACGAGTGGGAGGAGCTGATGGCGCTGTTCGTCGCGCAGCTCGAGCCGGCGGCGCGCGAGTACCTCGGCGACGTCGCGCTGGCCGAGTCGCCGCTGGCCTCGCCGGTGCTCGCCGAGGACCACGCGGTCTTCCCGCCGACCTACCTGCTCACGGCCGAGCTGGACGTCCTGCGTCCGGGTGCCGAGGAGTTCGCCCGCCGCCTCGAGGCCGCCGGCGTCCCGGTCGACCTGCGCTGCTACCCCGGTGCCCTCCACGGCTCGGCGATCCTGACGGCGTCGTGGGGGACCGCGCGGCGCTGGCACGACGAGACGCTGGAGATCCTCGCGGACATCCACGACAGGACGAGGATGCACTCGTGACCGACCCCACCGGACCCGTGACCATCTACGACGTCGCAGGGCGCGCAGGCGTCTCGATCACGACGGTCTCCAACGCCCTCAACCACCCCTCCCGGGTCGGCGCGAAGACCCTGCAACGCGTCCTCGACGTCATCGACGAGCTCGGGTTCACGCCGAAAGCGGCCGCCGTCAGCCAGGCCCGCAAGGGCGTCGGCAGGATCGGTGTGATCGCGCCCTTCACCTCCTACGAGTCCTACCTCACCCGGCTCACCGGCGTGCTCACCGCCTGCGCCGGCAGGTCGGTCGAGGTCGTGACCTTCGACCACGAGTCGGCAGCGGCGTCCGTCTCGCCGCTGCTCGGCTCGCTGCCCGCAACGGGCCGCCTCGACGGCCTGCTGGTGATGGGCGTGCCACTGCAGGACGACATGGCCGACCGGCTCGCCGCCCGCGGCCTCCCGACGGTCCTGGTCGACAGCCACCACCGGCGGCTGCCCAGCGTCAACATCGACGACCATCGTGGCGGCCACCTCGCGGGGGAGTACCTCGCCTCGCGCGACCACCGCACCTTCGCGTTCGTCAGCGAGCCCCAGGCGTCCATGGACTTCCTGTCGCAGGGCCAACAGCGCCTCGCCGGGTTCCGGGAGGCGCTCGCGGAGGCCGGCATCGACGGTGGCGCCGTGCGCGAGGTGCTCACCAGCCACGACGTCGCGGGCGGCCGCAAGGCCGTGCAGCAGATGCGGGAGTGGGACCGCCTGCCCGACGCCGTCTTCGCCCACTCCGACGCGATCGCCGCCGGCGTCCTCGCCGAGCTGCACGACGCCGGTCTCGACGTCCCCGACGACGTCGCCGTGCTCGGCTACGACGACGGGCCGCTCGCCGAGGCGCTCGAGATCACCACCGTGCACCAGCCGCTCGCCGAGACCGGCCGCGCGGGTGCGCAGCTCCTCCTCGACACGATCGCCCGCCCCGACGCGGGGGCTCGTCAGCTGCTGCTGCCCGCCGAGATCGTCGTCCGCACGACGGCCTGACCACCCCGGCACGGCTGAGACTCCCAGAACACCTGCACCGGAAGGCACGTCCATGACCACCGACATCGACCCGCGCCTGCTGGCCCACCTCGCCGAGGTGATGGCCGCCCAGCCGCAGGGTGCGGCCGCCGCCGCAGCCCCGACGCCCGCACCTGCCCCCGGCCAGCCCCGCGAGGAGTGGGAGGCCGAGGTCGCCGCGATCCGCTCCGCCTACGAGGACGCCGCCCGCGTGATGGCGGTGCACCTCACCCCTCCCGGCCCAGAGATCGGGACCATCGAGGACCACGTGCTGGCTGTGCAGGGCGGCACCATCGGCGCCCGGGTGTTCCACCCGACGACGCCCGGCCCGCACCCCGCCCTCGTCTTCTACCACGGCGGCGCGTGGTGGCAGGCCGGTGGCGAGATGAACCGGCTCCTCACCGACGACTACTGCCGGGTCTTCGTCGACGGGCTCGACGCCGTCGTGGTCAACGTCGACTACCGGCTCGCCCCCGAGCACCCGTTCCCGCACCAGCTCGAGGACAGCTACGCGGGCCTGGTCTGGACGGTCGAGCACGCCTCCGACCTCGGCGTCGACCCCGAGCGCGTCGCCGTGATGGGGGCCAGCTCCGGCGGCAACCAGGCCGCGGCGGTGTGCTTGTTGGCGCGCGAACGAGGTGGCCCGGCCATCCGCGCGCAGGTGCTGCACGTCCCGGCGCTGGACCTCACCGGTGGCTCCCCGTCGCTGGGCGGGGACCCCGCCTGGGCCCAGCTGAGCGAGATGGTGCGCCTCTACGCCACCGACGAGCAGCGCGAGAACCCTTTGGTGTCACCGCTGCTCGCCCCGTCGCTCGCCGGGCTGCCGCCGGCGGTGGTGGTCACCGGAGACCACGACCCGCTGCGCGACGACGGTCGTCGTTACGTCGAGCGCCTCACCGACGAGGGCGTGCCCGCCCAGCTGCTGCGCTACCCCATGTTCCACAACATCGCGCTCCCGGAGACGACCGAGCAGATGCTCGCCGACATGGTCGGAGCCGTCCACCCGCTGCTCTGAGGAGTGCTCGACGCGCGGTGGCACGGGGGCCGGGTTAGCGTCCGGTTCTCAGCGGCGTCCCACCGGGGTCTCGCTCGGACGGACGGAGACGACGGTGGCGAGAGCACTCGGGGCGCGACGGCTCGCGGGCCCGGCGGGTCTGTCACGGCGGCACCTGCTGCAGCTGGCGGGGCTCGGCGCGGTGGGCGGCGCGGTGGCCGGGTGCAGCGGCTTCTCGACGCAGGGCGACGACGACGCGGACGGTGCAGTGGGCGGCGCGCTGCGGTTCCTCACCTGGGCCGGGGACGCCGAGGCCCGCGGGTACCAGGCGCTGGCCGACGGGTTCGAGCAGCAGACCGGCACGCGCGTCGAGCTCGAGGTGGTGCCCTATTCCGAGGTGCTCACCGCCATCGACACCGGGCTGTCGTCGGGCAGCCCGCCGGACGTGTTCCGCGTCAGCTACACCGACGTCGGGCCCTACCGCGCGCAGGACGTGCTGGCCGAGCTCGGCGGTGCGGCCGACGAGCTGCAGCAGGCGCTGCTGCCCGCGTTCGTGCCGTCGGTGTCCGACGGGTCCGCGGTGTACGGCGTCCCGCAGCACACCGACACCTCGATGGTGCTCGTGAACCTGGAGGCGGCGCAGGCGGCCGGGCTGGGCGAGCTGCCGACGACCCTCGACGGCGCGTGGACGTGGGAGCAGTTCCAGGCGGCAGCGCGCAGCCTGGCCGGCGTGGCAGCGGCGGGCACGTACGCGTTCGCCGTCAACTGGTCCGAGGCCGGCGCGTACCGGTGGCTCAACTGGGTCGACCAGGCGGGCGGGCGCCTGCTCACCGAGGACCTCGCGGCCAGCGCGCTAGCCGACGACGCGGGCGCGCGGCGGGCGCTCGAGTTCACCCGCTCGTTCTTCGCCGACGGCCTGGTGCCGCCGGACAACACCACGAACGGCACGCCGGCCAGCGACCTGTTCACCAACGGCACCGTGGCGATGTGCTTCGCCGGCGACTTCCTGCTCGAGGGCTTCGAGGGGCTGCCGTTCGAGTACGGCGCGACCTTCCTGCCGCGCGACGAGCGCGCGAGCGCCGACCTCGGCGGCAACGCGCTGGTGGCGGTCAAGGACAGCCCGCGCGAGGAGGCCGCTCGCGAGTTCCTGCTCTACTGCGCGCAGGCCGAGCAGATGGCTTCGTTCTGCGCGACGGCGAACGTGCTGCCGACGCGGTCCGACGTCGACGCGACCTCGCTGGAGTTCCCGATCCGGCCCGACCTGATGCCGCTGTACGTCGAGCAGGCCACCACGATCTCGGCCGAGCTCGTCGGTCAGGTCGTCGTGCCCCGCTTCACGGCGGTGAACGCCGCGCTGCGGGAGGGGCTCGAGACCGCGTTCGCCTCGACGGGCGACGTCGGCGAGAGCCTGGCGTCGCTGTCGGACGGCGTGCAGCAGGCGCTCGACCAGTGACCGCGCTGCCCGCGGCGCGCACCGCCGGTGCCCCGCTGCGGGTCCGGCGCGCGGCCACGTCGTACACCCTGCTCGCACCGGCGCTGGTGCTGTTCGGTGTCTTCGTGCTCTACCCGCTCGTGCGGGCGGTGATGATCTCGACGACCGACTCGACGGGCATCGGCGAGGCGTCCTTCGTGGGTGCCGACAACTACGTGCAGATGGCGTCCGACGACCGGTTCTGGCGCGCCGCGACGAACACGCTGGTTCTGGCGGTCGTCTCGGTGCCGCTCAGCCTCGCCCTCGGTCTCGGTGTCGCGCTGCTGCTGCGCGACCGCCTTCCTGCACGGGGTCTGTTCCGCGCGCTGTTCCTCGCGCCGTACGTGCTCTCCGGCGTCGTGGTCGCGATGCTCGGACGGTTCCTGTTCGACCAGAACGTGGGCGTCGTGAACCGGATGCTCGAGGCGGTCGGTCTCGGTGCCGTGCAGTGGCAGTCGGACGGCGTGCCCGCCGCGGTCTCGGTGCTCGTCGTGCTGGTGTGGGCGCGCGTCGGGCTGTCGGTCGTCATCTACCTCGCGGCCCTGCAGGGGGTCGACCCCGACCTGCTGGAGGCCGCCGAGCTCGACGGCGCCGGGCGCTGGCAGCGGCTGCGGCAGATCGTCTGGCCGCTGCTGCGTCCCACCACGTTCTTCCTGACCGTGCTGATGGTGATCGAGACGTTCCAGGTCTTCGACCTGGTGTACGTGATGACCGGTGGCGGCCCGCGAGGCGCGACCGAGCTGCTCGTCACCTACGCCTACGACCAGGGCTTCGAGCAGCGGCGGCAGGGCTACGGCTCGGCCGTCGGGGTCGTGGTGTTCGTCGTGGTGCTGGTCGCGACGGTGCTCTGGTACCGCAGCCAGCGGCTCACCGAGGACGACCTGTGACCGCCGTCGACGACCGCGTCGCCGAGGCGTCGCGCGGAGCGCAGCCCCCCAGGGCCAGGCGGCGCAGGCGCGGGGGTGGCCCGGCCGCGCGGTTCGCCGTGGTGGCGGCGCTGTCGCTGCTGTGGGTGTTCCCGCTGTGGTGGATGCTCGTCACGGCGCTGTCGTCGCGCGCCGACGTGATCTCGGGCCAGGTGGGTCTGCTGCCGACGCGGGCGACGCTCGACGCGTTCCGGTCGGCGGTCACCGACTTCCCCGTCACCACCTGGGTGTCGAACTCGCTCGCCATCGCGGTGGTGGCCGTGGTGCTGACCGTCGTGGTCGACGTGGTGGCGGGCTACGTGCTGGCCAAGCACCGGTTCCCCGGCCGCACCGTGGTGTTCCTGCTCGTCGTCGCGACGCTGATGATCCCGGTGCAGGTGCTGCTGGTGCCGCAGTTCGAGCTGGTGAACCAGCTCGGCTGGGTGAACTCCTACTGGGCGGTCATCATCCCGCGGTCGGCGGAGGCGTTCGGCGTCTTCCTGGCGCGGCAGTACTTCCTGTCGCTGCCCGACGAGGTGCTCGAGGCCGCCCAGCTCGACGGCGCCGGACAGCTCCGCACCATCTGGTCGGTCGTGCTGCCGCTGAGCCGCCCGCTCGTCGCCGTCCTCGTGGTGATGACGTTCATGTTCCGCTGGAACGAGTTCGCCTGGCCGCTGGTCGCGCTGCGCGACCCCGACCTGTACACGCTGCCGGTGGGCCTGGCCTTCCTGCAGGGCCAGTTCGCCACCGACTACCCGGTGCTGATGGCCTCGGCGATGCTGTCGGCGTTGCCGGTGCTGGCGCTGTTCGCCGTGGCGCAGCGGCAGTTCGTGCAGGGGCTGGCGCGCAGCGGCCTGAAGTGACGTCCGTCCTGGGTCGCTCGAGACGGCCTGCCGCTCAGGCGATGCGCTGCACCATGGTGTTCGACACGACGTAGCGGTACCCGGCCGCCCGCAGTGCCTCGTCGTGGCGGGCGCTCGCGCCGTACGCCGTCCCGAGGAACCACGCGTGCAGGGCCGCGTCGGTGCCGGTCGCCTCCCGCACGCGCGCGAGCGGCTCCGCCAGCTCGGCGCGCACGTCGTCGTCGGTGGTGACGTCGGCGATGCCCGCGTGCGAGGCGGTGTGCGGGAAGACGACGTGCCGCCGGGCCAGCTCACCGAGCTCGTCGTAGGTGAGCGCGAGCCGCCGGCCGTCGAGCTCGGACGGGTGCAGGTCGATCCAGTGCGCCCGGGCGTAGAGCTCCTGCTCGTCGACCGGGCTCTCCACGAACCCGGTGCAGACCGCGAACCAGCCCGTCAGGCCGAGCTCGTCGCACACCTGCGCGGCGACCGAGGCCGAGGCGGCGTAGCCCTCGTAGAACACGGGTAGGACCGGCGGGCGCCTGGTGGGCCAGCGGCCGCTCTCGAAGAAGGCGTCGAGGCCGGCGAGGTCGGTGGTGTCGAACCGCTCGGCGAGGGTGGACAGGTCGGCCCGCAACCGGTCGCGCGAGACGTCCGGCGTGAGGTGGAAGTTCAGCACCCGCAGCATCGAGCCGGCCCGCAGCGCGGTGCGCTGCACGTCGACGGCGCGGGTGCCCCGAGGTGCCGGGTGGGTCTCGTCCGCGCCACCGGGCGCGAACGTGGCGAGCGAGGCCTCGGCCTGCAGCACGTGGGTGGTGCGGGCGTCGAGCAGCTCGCGGCTGGGGGCGAGCAGGTCGTGGAGGCGGTCCATCTCCTCGGCCGTGCGCGCACCGTCGCGCAGCGACTGCGCGTCGTCGATGCGCACCGGTCGCGGCGACCCCCCGCGTTCGTCGACGAGCGCGAGCACCATCGGGACGCCGGCCAGGCCGTCGGGGTGCGTCTCGGCCTCGCGCAGCCGTGCGAGGGCCGCCTCGCGGCGGTCATGGGTGTCCTGGTCAGCGGTGGGGGCCACGTGCCGGAGTCTGCACGCCGTCAACGGGTCCCGCACGACGGGCGACGCCGGTGCGGCCCGGCTAGCGTCGCGGGATGGACCTCGCCGAGGCGGCCGCCGCGTACCGCGCCAGCTTCCCGCCGGTCGACGAGCTGCGGGTCGACGGGCTCGACGTCGTCCCGGTGCACCTGCGCAGCGCGGTGCTGCCGGCGTTCGAGGAGCACCCCGGCGGCAGCGGGCTGGGCTTCGGCGCCACCGACGAGGAGGCCGCGGTGGGCGCGCTCGGCGAGATGGCCGAGCTGGCGCTGTCGGGGCTGGCGATGCGCCCGACCGAGCCCGTCGTCGGTTCCTACCGCGAGCTGCTCGGCGCCCGCGGTCCGCAGGGCGTGCAGGACCCCCGGACGCTGTGCCTCGAGGCCGGCAGCGCCTACGACGACGACCGGGTGCTGCACTGGCACCCGACGCGACGGTGGACCACCGGCGAGCAGGTGCTCGTGCCGTCCGAGCTCGTGGCGTCGTCGGCGCAGGACCTGCCGGGTGGCCCGCCGCCGGGCGGGTGGCTGACCACGATCATCACGAACGGCCAGGGGGCGGCGTTCGACGTTCCACGGGCGACCGTGCACGCGCTGCTCGAGCTGGTGCAGCGCGACGGCAACGCCGTGTCGTACCGGGCCCTCGACCCCGGAACGGTGGTCGACCTCGACCTGCCGCTCGACCCCGACAGCGACGCGCTACTGGCCTCGTTGCGCGACAACGGTTTCGACGTGCAGGTGAAGCTCGCCGGCGACGACCTCGGCGTCGTGAGCGTGTTCGTGGTGGGTCACCGCCGCGACGGGGCCGAACCCGTGCCGGTCATGGCCACAGCGTGCGGCGAGGCGGCGCACCCCGACCCGGCCGTCGCGGTGCGCAAGGCGCTGTTCGAGTTCGTGGCGGCCCGCTCTCGCAAGGCCTTCATGCACGGCCCGCTCGACCTCGTCCGGGCGGCGACGCCGGCGGGGTACCTGGACGGGTGGGCGGCGACGCACCCGGTGGAGCGGCTCGCGTCGGGGGAGGAGCCCCGTGCCCTGGAGGCGATGCGCGCCTGGGCCCGGCTGGGCGGCGACGAGATGGCCGCGCTCGTGCAGGAACGGGTCATGGTGGAGCGGCGGCGGGTGCCGCTGTCGTCGCTGCCGCGCAGCACCGCCGAGGTGACTGCCGACGGGCTGGTCGGCCACCTGGCGGCGCAGGGGCTCGACGTCCTGGTGCACGAGCGGCCCTCGCGCGGACCGGCGGTCGCCGTCAAGGTCGTCGTGCCCGGGATGGAGGTCGAGACGATGTCGTACGGCCGCATCGGCGAGCGCGGGGTGCGGCGGCTGCTGGGCACCGACCTCGACCTGGTGCGCGTCGGCGACGACCCCGGCGGGTGGGCGCGGGTGCACCTGACCCCGGACGCCGAGGAGCGCCTCGGCGGCCCGGCGTGGTTCGACCGCGCCGGCGCAGACCGCCTGGTCGGACCGCTCTACCCCCTGTACCGCGAGCCGTCACGGCACGTGGTCGCGGCGCTGGACGCCGCGGACCGGACGTGACCGCGCGCAGGCTGCTCGACGTCCGCACGATCTACGCCGAGCCGGCGGCGCTGGCGCTCCCCCGCGGGCAGCAGGTGGTGGGGCGGTGGCCGTCGGCCGACGTGGTCGAGGTCGACTCGGCGCTGCGGGTGACGGGCGTGCACGATGACGAGGGGTCGGTCGACCGCTGGGTGCGCACCAAGACCGAGGTGCTCGCGCTGGGCGTGCGCAAGACGCTGACGGCCAGACGGAACGACCGGTCGGCCAACTGGATCGCACCCTCGACGGCCAACGGCTGCGCGATGGCGTGCGCCTACTGCTACGTGCCACGGCACAAGGGGTACGCGAACCCGATCACGGTGTACGCGAACATCGAGCAGGTGGTGGGGTACCTCGAGCGGCACGTCGCCCGCCAGGGTGTGAAATCCGTCGCCGACCAGTGCGACCCGCTCAGCTGGGTGTACGACATCGGCGAGAACAGCGACGCCTCCGTCGACGCGCTCGTCTCGGACAACGTGCGCGACCTGGTGGCGTCGTTCGCCCGGATGCCCACGGCCAAGGCGTCGTTCGCCACCAAGCACGTGAACCGCGAGCTGCTCGGCTACGACCCGCGGGGACGCACGCGGATCCGGTTCTCGCTCATGCCGGAGCGGCTGGCGAAGCTGGTCGACGTGCGCACCGACCCGGTCGCCGACCGGCTGGCGGCGGTCGACGACTTCGTCGAGGCCGGGTACGAGGTGCACCTGAACCTCTCCCCGGTGATCGTGCACGAGGGCTGGCTGGAGGAGTGGGACCAGCTGCTGACCCGGCTCGACGACGAGCTCTCGGACGCCTCGAAGCGGCAGGCGGCGGCCGAGGTCATCATGCTGACGCACAACCAGGCGCTGCACGCCGTGAACCTGGGCTGGCACCCGCGCGCCGAGGAGGTGCTGTGGCGGCCGGACCTGCAGGAGGACAAGCGGTCGCACAACGGCATGGTGAACGTCCGCTACCGCGCACGGTGGAAGGCGGTGTGGCTGCAGCGCCTCCTCGACCTGGTGGCCGAGCGGACGCCGTGGCTCACCGTGCGCTACGCGTTCTGAGCAGAGGCGCGCGGCGCGACCTCGCGGCCCGTCGGTGCCCTCAGACCATCCGGTTGGTGCGCGATCGCGGGTGCGGGACGAGGCGTCGCTTGTGGGCGTACATGCGCCTGTCGGCGTGGTGGAGGAGGTCGGAGAAGGTCGCCGCGTCGTCCGGGTAGATCGCGAGCCCGATGCTGGCCCGTCGGATCATGGCCTTCCCTGTCACCCGCGGTCGTCGCAGCCCGCGCTGCGCTGAGCGAGGTCATCGGCGTGAACCCCGGTGCTGGATCGGCTCCGACCGGGGTGTCCTTGAGCGACGAGGTCGCCCCGAACGCGTACCGCGGACGACTGCGCGGGAACGGGGCGGGCCGCGGCGCGGGAGGGGTGCGCGTTCTCCTCGCCCAGCACGACCGCGGCCACGACGCAGCCGCTCGGGACGGGGACCTGCCACGGACTCCACGTGGAGGTGCGTCTGCAGGGGCGGTCGTGCGCCCGTCAGCAGCGCTGTCGCGACGGGCCTACTCGTCGAGCACGGCGCGGACCTCGATGAGGCGCTGACGCAAGCCGGTCGTCTCGACGGGGTCGTGGTCCCCGTCGGCGGCGGCCTTCTCGAGGGTGGCGGCCGTGCGGTCGGCCTGCTCGAGGACGGCCCGCGCGGCGTCGTGATCGGCATGCTGCTCGGTGCGGACGTGCCACGACACCGCGCGGAGCAGGTCGAGCAGTGCGGCGACGACGTGTGGGTCGCTCGCCCCGTACCGCCGTGGCTGCGTGACCGCCAGGTCGAGCAGGTCCGCGAACGACGGACGGGCGAGCGCCGTGCGCGGTCGGGGCGGAGCACCAGGTGCTGTGTCCCCGGCAGCGCGACCGCCGGACCACAGGACGCGTGGTCCCAGGTCGTGATCCAAGAGCTCGCACAGCAGCGCGCTGGAGTGGCCGAGGGCGTGCACGGCGGTCGTCGGGTCGTTGATCCCCGGCGACAGGGCCTTGATGGCGACGTCGGTCAGCTGCCGGAGTCCGAAGGCGACGTCCTGCGCCTCCGTGCGCTCCGCGCCGATCACGACGGCCGCGCGGGAAGCTCGCTCGACCTGGCGCACGGCGTCAGGTCCCGGGGTGGACCCACCGGCGTCGCCGACATCCGTTCCCCCATGGCCCCAGATCCAGCCGATCGGCGTCTCCGCCACGACGGCCGCACCGGGCAGCACGTCGACCACCAGGTGCGCGTCGGCCTCGACGACCGCGTCCAGGAGGTCGTCCTCGGCGATGCGGACCAGGAAGCCCGAACGGTGCGCGAGCAGCGGCACCGCCGACGGGGGCGGGACGAGGGTCGCTGCCCATCCGACGGCGGTCGCCGGCGGTGCTGCGCCGCCGGTATCTGCAGAGCCCAGGACGGCACGGGCCGTGGCGCTCGCGTCCGCGTGGACGGCCCGCAGCATCGACTCCACCCGGATCTCCCCGGCGAGGTGCGCGAGGAAGAACACCAGCGACAGCACGCTGCACAGGGTGAGGACGAAAGCCAGCGTCACCGACAGCTCGGGCACGAAGGCGCTGCCGCCCTCGTCGGCGGACCGCACGGTCCGCTGCACCGTGAGCGCGTAGGTGAAGGTGCCCAGGAAGACGCCCAGGGTCAGGTGCACGAACCGGTCGCGCGTGAACGTGCGCAGCAGGCGCGGCGAGAACTGGCTGCTCGCCAGCTGCAACGTGACGACCGTCAGGGAGAACGTGAGCGAGGTGACGGTGATGAGCGAGCTGCTGATCGCGTCAAGGAGGGTTCGGGCGGCCCCGGGTCCTCCGCTGAAGAGCAGGTTCGAGACCCAGGTGGGCAGGCTGTCGTCGACTGCGGCGTCGATCCTCGGCACGAGGATGCCGAGGGCGAGGGCCAGCCCGATGCAGATCACGGGAACCGGCCACAGCGAGGTCCTGGCCGCGGTCAGCACCGCCCTGGCACGCGGCGACCCGGACGTCACGGTCTCACCGGCACGACGGCCGGCCCGGCGTCACGTCGCGCAGCGCTGCGAGGGCGCCGGACGCGCGCGCCGCGATCGCAACGGAGGCATCAGGTGGTCCACGGGTCGCCTGCCGCGGCGCTCCGGCGGGGCGCCGACGACCGCGGCCGCGTGCGTTCCGACGTGGCCGCCCGTCGCGGTCGGTACTCCGTCGGCAGCTCGCCCTGCTCGACGACCGCGTCGACGACGTCCGTGAATCGTGCGTTGTTGCTGCGGGCGGCCGCGGTCAGCAGATCGAACGCCTCGTCGGTGGTCCAGGCGTGGCGAGCCATCAGGATCCCCTGCGCCAGGCCGATCCGGTGTCGGCTGTCCATGGCGCTGCGCAGTCCGGCGAGCTGGCCTGCGACGCGCAACGCGGTGACCGCCTGCACCGCGTACGACCGCAGCCGGGCCGCGACCTGGTCGTCGTCGAAGGCGCCGGGTGCCGGGGCGAACACGCTCAGCGCCGTGGCGACCTTGCCCTGGCGCACCTTCGACAGCGGCACGCTCGTGGTGGACCCGATGCCGATCCGGGCCACCGTCGGGCCCCATCTCGGGAAGCGCGCGTCCGTCAGGACGTCGGAGACGCGGACGGCGTGGTCCTCCCACGTGGCGCTCACGCAGGGCCCTCCTCGAGCTCGTACTGGCAGTGGTTCGCCTGGCTGACGACGTCGTCCGAGGCAGCGAGCGTCCGGTACCGGCGCCCCGAGCGGTGCGTGATGCCGGCGTGGTGGCACTCGGGCACCGCCTCCGGCGCCAGGTCGACCACGCGCTGCCGGACGGCCTGCTCGTCGACGTGCCGGACGTCACCGAGCAGCTCGCCGACCCAGTCGCGTGGGTGGTCCCCAGCGGTGTCGCGGTTCTGCACCCGCTGATCCTGCCGGGCGGACGCACGGCTGTCGCGGTGTGAGGCGATCGGATTCGACGAAGGCGACCACGCGACCGGCATCGCCGAGCTGGTTGTGCGATGCGCGAGGCGCACCCGTCCTCGGGGGTGAGGCCGGCGCCGGGCGGGTCAGCCGACCCCCGGCCGGTGGCGGCTTCCCGGCGGCTCTCGTCGCTGCCTCACTCGGGGTGTGCGGATCCTGACCGCACGCCCGAGCGAGATCCCCGTCCACGCCCGCCGCCCAGATCGTGCATGCACAGACCGACCCGGGGCAGGGCACAGGAAGCGCGAACCTGTTCACGGTCCAGCCCAGTCGCCGGGGTGAGCGCCGTGCTGTCGGTCGGGGCTCGCTGCGCGGGTACCCGATCGGCCGCATGATCGTGGTCCACCGCGACCCGACCTGCCCCGTCGCGATCCGGTGCGGTTCACCACGTGCTGAGGGCAGTGCCGCGGGTGATCGTCACCGCATCGCCGAGAGAGGTCGATCCCAGGAGGCCGAGATCGCTGCCGGGCTCGGTGACCACGACCAGCTGCCCGTGGCGCTGGGTGCAGCGCCGATTCGCCCACAGCATCGTGGCGACGTCGGCGGGCGACAACGCCACGCCCCGATGCACCTCGACCACCACCATCGCCGCGCCCGAGGCGATCGCGCGTCGGACCTGCACCTGCAGGCTGAGGTGCCCGTGCAGGTCGGCCCTGTCTGCCACCACCACGTGCAGGGCGTCCGGCGGTGACGTGGGTCGGCGACGGGTGGGCGTGGCCACGGACACGGGACCTCCTCAGGACTGCGGGCCGGTCGCCCCAGCCTGCCGTGTCCGCGTTGACGTCCGCCTGCGTCCGCGTTGCGGCTGCGTGACGATCGCGCGGCGAAGCCCCTTCGGCCCGAACCAGGCTGCGGCGGCGCGCTGGCCGGCCGGGAGGGGCTGCGCACCGGGGCGAGGCCGATCGCAGCGGGCCGTGCGAGGAGGAGGGCGAGGACGGCGAACACCCGACGGACAGAAGGCGTTGGCCCGCCTGGGCATGAGGTAGACCGCGGTGGGACCGCGACGGACGTCGCCGTTGACGCCCGCCGCGATCCGGCTCGTCTTCCGACCGTGGACGGTTCCCCTCACCTCCACCGATTCCGTCCGACCGCACCCCCCGTCGCCGCGTCCGGCACGGGCTGGTCACCGTCGGGGCAGCAGCGACACCAGGACCGCGAACCAGAGCAGTGCGGCGGTGACGTGCATGGCCACCAGGACGACCGTCGTGAGCGCACCCGCCTCGGCAGCCAGCGGCACTGCCGCCGACGCGAGTCCGACGGCGAGACCGGCCACCGCGACGGTCGTCCACGCACGGCGGCTGCGTCGCCCCAGCACGGCCAGGGCCGTGACCCCGGTCAGGTCGGCGACCAGCAGCGTGATCACGACCGAGCCGAAAGTGACCGGCACGGTGTCCCCGTCCGGCGCGACGACCCGCAGCTCGGCGCCCGCGACGGCTGCGACGTAGAGCAGCAGCAGGCAGCAGCCGACCGACGTCCACAGGAACCACAACCCCGCGCGCGCGACCGGCGGCATGACGTCCGGTCGACCGGCCGTGACCTGCGGAGGCACCAGCAGCTGCGAACCGTTCGGCTCGTGCGTGACTCGTCGCTGGCGGGGCATCACGACCTGGTCCTCTCGACATCGTGGGCGGTATTCCACCGGACCACGTCGCGAGGTCCGGGAGCAACCGGTCGGTACCGGACGTCACCAGGTCGTCACGTGCGTGACGGGTGGTCGTCACACCTGCCGCCAGATCGGGACCACGGCTCCGAACCGGTACGCTGGCGGTGGTGTGCCGGGAAGTCTGGTCGGCGATCGCTAGGCCCTGCACCGCTCCCGCCGACTGACGAGGTCCCGCAGACGTGAACGCCGCCCGCACCCCGCTGCTCGCTCGAGGCTCCTGGCCCGAGGCACGCCGCATCGCCACCCTCCTGCGCCGCGAGACGGTCGGCGGGGCGCTGCTGCTGGTCGCCGCCGCTCTCGCGCTGGCCGCCGCGAACTCGCCGCTGTCCACCACCTACGCCGACCTGCGCGACCTGCGCGTCGGTCCGGCCGCGCTGCACCTCGACCTGTCGCTGGGCGCCTGGGCCGCCGACGGCCTGCTTGCGATCTTCTTCTTCGTCGTGGGGCTCGAGCTCAAGCGCGAGTTCGTCGCCGGAGACCTGCGCGACCCACGCCGCGCGGCGTTGCCGGTCGCGGCGGCGATCGGCGGGATGGTCGTTCCGGCGGTGGTGTTCGTGGCCGTGAACGCGGGGACCGACGCGGTGCGCGGCTGGGCCGTGCCGACGGCCACCGACATCGCGTTCGCCCTGGCGGTGCTGGCGGTCATCAGCAGCCACCTGCCGCTGGCGCTGCGCACGTTCCTGCTGACCCTCGCGGTCGTCGACGACCTGTTCGCCGTCACGATCATCGCGATCTTCTTCACCGCCGACCTGCAGGTGCTGCCGCTGCTGCTCGCGCTCGTCCCGCTCGGGCTGTTCGGGGTGCTGGTGCAGCGACGCGTCCGGTCCTGGTGGCTCCTGATCCCGCTCGCGGTGCTGACCTGGGTCCTCGTGCACGAGTCCGGGGTGCACGCCACGATCGCCGGCGTGCTGCTGGCGTTCACCGTGCCGGTGCTGCGCGCAGACAGCGTTCGCGTCGCCGCGCGGGAGGTCCCGCACGACACCGGCGACGACGCGACGGCGTTCGAGTCCAAGCCGGTGGAGGAGGTGGAAGGGCCGGGTCTGGCCGAGCACCTGGAGCACCGCATCCGCCCGCTGTCGGCGGGGATCGCGGTGCCGGTGTTCGCGTTCTTCGCCGCCGGCGTCACCGTCGGTGGGCTGTCCGGTTTCCTCGACGCCGTCACCGACCGGGTCGCGCTCGGTGTCGTCGCGGGCATGGTGGTGGGCAAGACGGTCGGCATCGCCGGCGCCGCGTGGCTGACCGCGCGGTTCACCCGCGCGAGCCTCGACCCGGACCTGCGCTGGGTCGATGTGCTCGGTGTAGCGAGCCTGGCCGGCATCGGGTTCACCGTCTCGCTGCTGATCGGCGACCTCGCGTTCGTCGGCGACACCGAGCGGCAGGAGGCCGTCAAGGTCGGGGTGCTGTGCGGGTCGCTGCTGGCCGGTGCCGTGGCGTCGGTGCTGCTCACCGCCCGCAACCGGGCCTACCGCAGGATCGAGGAGGCCGAGCAGGTCGACGACGACGGCGACGGCGTCCCCGACGTGTACCAGCGGCAGACGAGCTGAACGGCCTGCTCCGCAGCGGATCTCAGCGGTTCGGGGTGCGTGCCGTCTCGTCGACGTCGACCGCGGGATGCTCCATCGCGGCGCCGAGGCCGCGGGCGAGGACGGCCGCCAGGTGCAGCTCGGACAGTGACGGGCGGCACGGGCGGCGCGCCCGACCGACGCCGACGCCGGCGACCAGGAACCGGCCGCCTCGGTCGTGCGCGTCGACCGGCACCTGGACGTGCGCGTCGGTGGGCAGGCCGTCCCGGACGACGTCGAGCGGGACCGGTCCGATGCGCACGACCCCGTCCGCCCCCAGTACCGGCTCGTCCGTCCGCACGGGTCCGGGGTCGTAACCGACGGCCTCGACGCCGAGGACGGTCTGCAGCCGTGCGGCGATGTCGTGGACGCGGTCGGGGTTGTCGTCGCCGACGCCGCCCATCGCGGTCGCCACGCCCTCGACCAGGCCTGCGGTGCGGCTGGCGCGGTCCTGCTGGCGCCGGCCCCACAGGGCGATCTCGGTGACGGCCAGTCCGACCAGGGCCAGCAGCACCGCGACCTCGACGTCGTCGCGGTCGGCGATGACGAGACTGGCGTACGGCACCGTCAGGAACCAGTTGAACGACGCGGCCGCGGACACCGCGGACACCAGGCCGGCCCAGCGGCTGCCCGTCGAGGCCGCCGCCACGACGACCAGCACCAGGACCAGTGCCGCCGCCGGCCCCTCGACCACGGACCGGACCTGGGCCAGCCCGGCGGCGACGGCAGCGGGCACCAGCACGGCGAGCGCGAGCAGCACCGGCGTCGTCAGGCGGGAGTTCCTCACGGTCCCAAAGACATCGGGCGACCGGCCGAGGTCAACGAGACCGCGCGGTTCTTGACGCGATCCTGACGCCGTCGACGGCGACTGTCGTCCGGGCGGGTGAGTCACCGGGGCGCTCAGCTCGTCGAGCCGACCTCGTCGCCGAGCTCCTTCAGGGCGCCGGAGCGCCTGTCGCGCAGGTAGTCCCGCATCTCGGTGCGGATCACCGGCAGCAGGAAGTACACCCCGAGCAGGTTCACGAACGCGCAGACGAACAGCATGGTGTCGGCGAAGCTGAGCACCTCGCCGAAGGTCAGGACGGTGCCGGTGACGGTGAACAGGCAGAACACGACCTCGTACAGCGTCTCCGACAGCCGCGACCGCCCGGTCGCGAACGTGTCGGAGGTGAGGACGACGCCGCGGCCTGCCGGACCACCCCCTGGCGGTCGGCGTCCTGCTCGCGGCCATCGACGTCGACACGCTCACCGCCTCGCCGGGTCCGGCCGACTGCGAGCTCCTTCGCCGCGGTTGATCGGCAACCGTCGTGATCGGGCTGGGGTCGCCGGGCGTCCGGGTCCCCGAGCGCCCGGGTCCCCGAGCGCCTGGGTCACCGAGCGTGCCTCACGACCGGTGCGGGCGTGGCCCGCCTGACCACGCCTGCCGCCGGCGCGTCCCCGCAGGCGCGACGCGCGGGACGCCGGTCGGTGGGCCGGTCAGTTCGCCTCCGGCGGCTCCCCGTGCCGCAGCATCGTGGCGCGCTGCTCCTCGGTCAGGCCGCCCCAGACCCCGTGCGGTTCACGCTCGTCGAGGGCGTGCCGCCGGCACGCGGCCAGCACGGGGCAGTCCCAGCAGACCTGGACCGCGCGTCGTTCACGACGTCGTCGGGTCGAGGTCTGCTCCCTGTCCGGTCCGACGAACAGGGTCTCGTCGTGGTGGCGGCAGGCTGCGCGCTCCTGCCACTCCCACGAGACGAAGCTGGCTCGCGCCACACCCATCGACTCCTCGTCCGTTCGGATGACGTGTTGTCCGCACGGGGTTCGGAGACCCTCGACCGGGAGATCGCCTCGCGTCCTGGGCGTTTCAGATGCGACGAGGTCGCAACGGAAGCACCTGTCGTTCACTCGTTCGGGCTAATTCGTCGTGACTTCCTCGAACTGGATTGTCGGGTCGCGATGCCGCTGGTCTGGTTCGGCCATCCGACCCGTGACGTCGCAGCGCTGGTGCGCGCGCCCCCGGGACCAGTGAGCGGCAGGCGTCGTCCTGCCCGAAGGGATGGGCTCGTGGGCATGATGGTGAACAGGGGGACCCGGCGCGGTCTGGCAGCGACGGGGGGCCTGGCCCTCGCCGCTGCCGCGGTGGCGGCGCTGGCCCCGTCGAGCAGCACGGCGTCGAGCCACCGCGAGGCCCCGCTCGTCGCGGGTGACCCGCTGGTCGACAACACGGACACGTACGCGTTCGTGAGTCCTGACGCGCCCGACACCGTGACGTTGATCGCCAACTGGATCCCGTTCCAGGAGCCGTCCGGTGGCCCGAACTTCTTCCCGTGGGCCGAGGGGGACGAGGCCCGCTACAACATCAAGGTCGACACCGACGGCGACGCCGTCCCGGACCTCACCTACCGGTGGGAGTTCACGAGCATCGACACGCGTGGCGACGTCGACTACCCGCTGCCCGGTCAGCCGCAGGGCGACCCCGACGCCGACGGCTCGTTCATCTACAACAACGGCCAGGTCACCTCCTTCGACGACGCGACGCTGCTGTTCAAGCAGACGTACACGTTGACGGTGATCGACGCTGCCGGCACGGAGACCGAGCTGATCGCGGACGCACCGGTCGCGCCGTCGCACGTGGGCGACGCCTCGATGCCCGACTACCAGGCCCTGCGCGACGAGGCCGTGGTCGACGTCGGCGACGGCATCACCTCGTTCGTCGGCCAGGCGGAGGACCCGTTCTTCCTCGACCTGCGCGTCTTCGACCTGCTGTACGGCGGTGACCTGAGCGAGTCCGGCAACGACACCCTCGCGCGGTACAACGTGAGCTCGATCGCGCTGCAGGTGCCGATCGAGAGCCTCGGCCTCGCCGACGGCGACCCGGTCATCGGTGTCTGGTCCACGACCGACCGCGCCAGCATCACCACCCGCGCCGCCGACGGCACCAGCGCGGCCAGCGGCCCGTTCGTGCAGGTCTCGCGGCTCGGCAACCCGCTGGTCAACGAGGTCGTCATCCCGGCGAACCTCAAGGACGCCTTCAACGCCCTCGCCCCCGAGGACGACGCCTCGGTCGACGCCGCGGTGAACAAGGTGCTCAACCCGGAGGTGCCGTACCTGCTGAACGCCATCTACGGGTTGGACATCCCGCAGACCCCGCGCAACGACCTCGCGACGATCTTCCTCACCGGCCTGAACGGGCTCAACCAGCCCGCGGACGTGACCCCGTCCGAGCAGCTGCGGCTCAACACCTCGATCGCGCCCACCGCCGAGCCGAACCGCCTCGGGGTGCTCGCCGGGGACAACCAGGGCTTCCCCAACGGACGCCGCCTGACCGACGACGTCGTCGACATCGCCCTCCAGGCGGTCGCGGGCGCGGTGTCGGTGGACGCCGACGGCGCCCCGACGGGGGTCTCGATCGTCGAGCCGCTGGCGGCCGGCGACGGCGTGGACGAGAACCAGGTCGCCTTCGGCGACTCGTTCCCGTACCTCGCCCTGCCGAACTCCGGCTCGTCGGTCGGGGCCGTGGCGCCCGGAGCGACCACGACGGTCACCGAGACGGTCACGGCGACCGCCGGTGGCGGCGGAGCAGGCGGCGGCGGGGGCGGAGGCGGCGCGATCATGCCCACCGGTGGCATCGACACCGGTGACGCCCGTCCGGCGTCCGGCAGGAGCGCGCTCGTGGCCTCCGGCGCGATCGTCCTGGTCGCCGTGGGCGGGGTCGCCACCTACGCGCTGCGCAGGAAGCGGTCGCTGGGCCAGCACCTGTGACGGAGCCCGGTGGGTCGGCGGACGACGTCCGCCGGCCCTCCGGCGCGTCCGGAGGGCTCGACGACCTGCTCGCGGCCGGGGACGAGCGCGCCGGCCCGGCGCACTCCCGTCCTGTGGCCGGGCCCCGGCAGACGCTCCTGCGGGTGGTCCGTGACGTCCGCGTGCAGGTGGCGGCGGGTGTGGTGGCAGCGCTCGTGCTCGGCGTCGTCGTCGGCGGTCTGCTCTTCGGAGGCGAACCCGTGACCGCGCCGCCCGCGCCGACGGCCCGCGCCTCCGCCCCGCTGCCGTCGGTCGTCCCGACGGGTCCGGTCACGCCCGAGGTGGACGCACCGGCGCCGGTGGCCATCGCGATCCCCGACCTGTCGATCGACCAGGGCATGATCCCGCTCGGGGTCACCCCCGACCGCAAGCTCGAGGTCCCGAGCGAGTGGATGGACATCGGCTGGTGGCAGACCGGGCCCGCGCCCGGCGAGGCGGGCGGCGCGGTGATCGCGGGTCACGTGAACGGCGACGGCAAGCCGGCCGTCTTCGCCGAGCTGCCCGACCTGGCGGTCGGGGCGGAGGTCGACGTCCGTCGTGAGGACGGCTCGGTCGCGACCTTCGTCGTCCGCAGCAAGGAGCAGTTCCCGAAGGACGACTTCCCGAACGAGCGGATGTACACCTTCGAGGGTCCGAGCTTCCTGCACCTGGTGACGTGCGGCGGTACGTTCGACACCAGGTCCGGCCACTACGACGACAACGTCGTCGTGTTCGCCGAGCTCGTCGGCGTCACGCCGGCCTGAGCCCGTCGTCCGACCGGTCCCCCGAGGAGCCCACGATGAACCGCAAGGCGTCGATCGTCGCCGCCGTGCTGCTCGCCCCCGTGCTGCTCCTGGGTTCCGGGGTGCTGCTCACCCGCACCGGTGGCGACGGCGCGGCCACCTCGGCGGGTACGCCCCCCGTTCCCGGCACCGATGTGCTCGACTCCGGGGCGGACCTCAGCACCTCCATCGACGCGCTCCAGCAACGCCTCGAACGGCTCCCGCAGGACGATTCGGCCTGGTCCGCACTCGGTTTCGCCTACGTCGCCCAGGCGCGGCGGACCGCGGACCCGACCTACTACGGCAAAGCCGACGAGGCGCTGGCCCGGTCGCTGGAGCTGCGGCCGGAGGCCAACGCGGACGCGCTCGCGGGTCAGGCGGCGCTCGCCAACGCACGCCACGACTTTGCGCTCGGGCGCGACCTGGCCACGGCCGCGGTGGAGGTCGACGCCTACGACTCCACCGCGCGCGGCGTGCTGGCCGACGCCCAGCTCGAGCTCGGCGACCTGGAGAGCGCGCTCGACACCCTGGACGCGATGCTGCGGCTGCGGCCGGGCGTCCCGTCCTTCACGCGCGTCGCCTACACCTACGAGCTGCGGGGTGACGTCGAGAACGCGCGCTACTCGCTCGAGCGCGCCCTCGACGTCTCGTCGAACGCGGGGGACGCCTCGTACGTCCTGCTCCAGCTCGGTGACCTGGCCTGGTCGCAGGGGGACTACGCCGCGGCCGACGAGCACTACGCCGACGGCCTGCGACGCGACCCCGGCCAGGTGGCGCTGCTCGCCTCCCAGGCGCGCTCGGCTGCCTCGCAGGGACGCACCGACGCCGCCGTCCTGGCCTACGCCGACGTCGTCGAGCGGCTGCCGCAGCCGAGCTACCTGGTCGAGTACGGCGAGCTGCTCGACAGCCTCGGACGCAGCGACGAGGCGGCCGAGCAGTACGCCGTCGCCGACGCCGCGGCGGCGCTGTTCCAGGCGTCCGGGTCGGTGCAGGACGTCGAGATGGTGCTCTACCAGGCCGATCACGGCCGGCCGGCCGAGGCCCTGGCGACGGCGCAGGCGCAGTACGGCTCCCGACGCAGCCCGCAGGTGCTGGACGCCATGGCCTGGGCGCTGCACGCCAACGGACGTGACGCCGAGGCACTGGCGCTCGTGCAGGAGGTGGAGGCGGCAGGGACGCGCAACGCCACCTGGGCGTACCACCGCGGCATGATCCAGCTCGCCGTCGGGGACACCGGTGCAGGGCGCCTCTCGCTGGAAGCGGCGCTCGACACGAACCCCGCCTTCTCCGCCCTGCACGCGCCCCTGGCCCGCGCCGCCCTCGACGGTCTGGCCGCCGGATGAGGCGCCGGCTCACGATCCTCGCGGCCGGCGGTGTCGCCCTGGCGGCGCTGCTCGCTGTGCCGGCAGGGTCGGCGTCGGCCCACCCGCTGGGCAACTTCACCGTCAGCCACCACGACACGGTCGTGCTGAGCCCGGACGGCGTGCGCGTCACCTCGGTGGTCGATGCCGCCGAGATCCCGTCCGCGCAGCAGCGACCACGGATCGACGTCGACGGTGACGGAGAGCTGTCGGAGCAGGAGCTCGGGGAGGCCGCCGGCCGTGACTGCGCCGAGGTCGTGTCAGCGCTCCGGCTGACCGTCGACGACGTGACGGCCACGCTGGTGGGAGGATCGAGCACCATCGAGGTGGTGCCCGGCGAGGCCGGGCTGCCGACCCTGCGGACGACGTGCGCGAGTGCGGCCGAGGTCGCCCTGACCGGAACAGCAGCAGTCGGTTTCGAGGACTCCTTCCGACCTGATCGGATCGGCTGGCGCGAGGTCGTCGTCCGTGGTGAGGGCCTGCGGCTGACGAGTTCCACCGTCGCGGCGACGTCGGTCAGCGACGAGCTGCGGGCCTACCCGGACGACCTGCTGTCCTCGCCCCTCGACGTCCGGACGGCCGAGGTGTCGGTGGCGCCCGGCACCGGGTCGTCGGCCGAGGGCGTCACGCCCTTGCTGCCGCCGGGCTCCGATCCGCTCAGCCGGGCGCTGGCGGCGGGGGACCGCCGGCTCGGCGACCTCGTCGGGTCCGAGCCCACGGTGTGGGTCGGTCTGCTGGCCGTGCTCGTCGCGGTGCTGCTGGGGGCGGGCCACGCCGTGCTCCCCGGCCACGGCAAGACGGTGATGGCCGCCTACCTCGCCGGGCGCCGCGGACGCCCGCGCGACGCACTGGTGGTCGGCGCGACCGTGACCGCCACGCACACCGCCGGGGTCCTCGTCCTCGGCCTGGCGCTGACGCTCGTGAGCACCCTGGCCGGGGAGGGCGTGCTGCGCTGGCTGGGCGTGATCAGCGGTGTGCTCGTCGCAGGTGTCGGGCTCGGGCTGCTGCGCGGGGCGGTGCGCGACCGCGCCGCGGCCCGCACCCACACGCACGCCGCCCCTGTCCCGGCCGACGCCCTGGTCGCCGCCGGCGGCGTCGCCGCGCCCGCACCCGTCGACACCGGTCACGGCAACGGGCACGGGCACGGCCACGGGCACGGCCACGGGCACGGGCACGGCCACGGGCACGGGCACGGCCACGGGCACGGGCACGGTCGGGACGAGCGGAGCGGACGGGCCGGGCTCATCGGTCTCGGCATCGCCGGCGGCCTGGTGCCGAGCCCGTCGGCACTGGTCGTGCTGCTCGGTGCCATCGCGCTGGGGCGGACCGTCTTCGGGGTGCTGCTGGTGATCGCGTACGGCCTGGGCATGGCAGGCACGTTGACGGCGGTCGGACTGCTTCTCGTGCGTGCACGCGGCCGCCTGGACCGCTACCTCGATGCCGGGCGCGACGCGCACGGAGCGGCACGCGCCGTCGGCTGGCTCCCCGTGGCGACGGCCGTGCTCGTCGTCGTCGTGGGTCTCGGCCTGGTGCTGCGCGGGCTGGTGGGCCCGTGACCGTCTGGCGGGCGCTGCCCGCGATGGCGTCGCTGCTCGCGCTCCTCGTGGCCGGGTGCACGGCCGGTGGGTCGACGCCCGACGCCACGCTGGTGACGCCCACCGGCGACGGCCCGGTGACCTGCCAGGAGCACCAGACCGGGCCGCCCGGGACGGACTACGCGGGCGGCGCGGACGCCGACACCGCCAAGGTGCTGGGTCTGCTGAAGTACTGGAAGGCCAACGGCGACAAGCCGTTCTGTGACGGTCGAGAGGCGACGGAGGACGACCTCGCCTGGGCGAACCTGGTCGACCGCCTGCTCGACGACGAGCCCGCACCGGTGCCCACGTCCGAGCCGGCACCGACGACGACCTGAGCCGTCGGGCAGCTGACAGGTCGCCCGTCAGGTGGGGTCACGTCGCTGGGCGCGGCCCGGTGACGACGCGAACCGGGTCGGCGCGTCCCACGCGGGGACAGCCGCCTCACGGCGACTTCGGATGCGAGCGCGAGCTGCACCAACCGCGCCGTTCCGTCCCAACCTGCTCCGGTGACGACCTCCGCGCCTGACGTCCGGGTCCGGCTGACAGACCGATCGCTCAGGTTCTGTGCACGTCCGATTTCGCGTCGGATGCTTCTCGAGGTCGGTCGAGACCATCCCGGAGCCACGCCGGAGCGCGGAGGCAAGCGAAGCGAGTGGGTCAACCTGACGCAGCCTGCGTGATGACCCGCGGGTGCCTGCTCGGTCTGAGGACGTCGTGGTGGCGTGCCATGCCTCGACCTGGAGACCGGCCCGCGGTCCGCAGTGGGGAGGAGTTGGCGCCGGTCCGCCTCACCGGCGCTTGCGGGGGAGGCGGCGGCGTTTCGCCCCCGGTGTCGCTCACGCCGCGGCTGCAAAGGGTGGGGAGGCGGCGCTCATGGTCGCTGCCACGCGGGGTAGGTAGAAGACGGCGAGCACAGTGGGGTCCAGCAGAGCGCTTTGCTGTGCGCGTCCCGCGGGCACCCGGCCCGTGGCTGTGGCGGGGGAGGTCGCTGGCACCGCCGCTGCAGCACGCGCCGCTCTTGCCGGCAGCCGGATCCCGCCGAACCCGCCGGTGTGAGTCGACACCCGCGGTCCGGTACTCAGGGTCGTTCCTGCGCCACGCGGCCTGGACTAGCATTCCGGGAGCCCGTCCAGAAGTGCCGCGGGCCCGGTTCTCGTCCTCTCGGAGTGCAGGTATGGACAGGGATCAGTTGCGGCAGGTCGTCGAGAGCTACTCCGAGCTCGCCGCCGCCCTCGCCGGCGCCGACGGGCGCCCCGACCTGTCGTTGCTCGTCAAGCACGCCACCGAGGCGGTGCCGCACGCCTTCGGCTGCGGGATCACGCTGCTGCGCAGCCGCAGCCGCCCGCGGACCCTCGCCGGGTCGTCCGAGCTGGCCGACCGGGTCGACGAGCTCCAGGGGCAGGTCGGGGAGGGTCCTTGCCTGGACGCGGCCGTCCGGGAGCGGTTGGTGCAGGTCGACGACACCCTCGATGCGGAGCGGTACCAGCGCTTCGGGCCGGCCGTGGCGCAGCGGCTCGGGGTGCGCAGCATGCTCGCGACCCGCATCGAGCTGCCTGTACCGGACAGCTTCGCCTCGTTGAACTTCTACGCCGACGCGCCGCACGCGTTCTCGCCGACGGACGTCGCGGCCGCCGCCCTGGTGACGCCGTTCGTGGGGGCGGCGGCGCTGGTGGAGCTGCAGCAGACGAAGGTGGACCAGCTGACGTCGGCGCTGGACTCCAGCCGTCAGATCGGCACGGCCATCGGCATCCTGATGGCCGGTCGCCATGTCCGCAAGGACGAGGCCTTCCAGCTGCTGGTGCAGGCCAGCCGCAACGCCAACCGCAAGCTGCGCGACATCGCCGCCGACGTCGAGCTCACCGGCGACCTGCCGGCCGGATGACCTCCGCCGGCCTCTCGTGCGCCCTGGGCGAGACGCGATGACCCGCGGCCCTGGGCCGCGGATCCAGCCAGGGCGAGGACGCCCCTCGACCGGGTGCCTGTGCGGCACCAACCGGACGGTTGGCGTGCTGGCTGTCGGTCGGACGGTTGCTGGTTCGAGTGCGATCGCGGGAGCTCGTCCCGTACCGGGTGCGGGTCTCGCTGCCTGCCACAGCCTCGAGATCGTCGGCGACCTCGAGCGGCAAGGTCGCCGTCATGATCCGGAGGTGCCGACCTCGTGACCGAGCTCCTCCAGGGCGCCGGAGCGCCTGTCCCGCAGGTAGTCCCGCATCTCGGTGCGGATCACCGGCAGCAGGAAGTACACCCCGAGCAGGTTCACGAACGCGCAGACGAACAGCATGGCGTCGGCGAAGCTGAGCACCTCGCCGAAGGTCAGGACGGTGCCGGTGACGGTGAACAGGCAGAACACGACCTTGTACAGCGTCTCCGACAGCCGCGACCGCCCGAACAGGTGCGTCCACGCCCGCAGGCCGTAGTAGCTCCAGGTGATGAGCGTGGAGAAGGCGAACAGCGCGACCGCGACGGCCAGGACCACCGGGAACCACGGGATGACGGTCGCGAACGCGTCGGAGGTGAGGACGACGCCGTCGGCGGTGGTGCCGCCGGTGTCGGCGACCTCGGCGCGGGCGTCGAGGTAGCTCGCGGGGTTGGCGATGATGATGGTCAGCGCCGTCATGGTGCAGATCAGCACGGTGTCGACGAGCGGCTCGAACAGCGCGACGAAGCCCTCGCTGACCGGGCGGCGCGTCTTCACCGTGGAGTGCGCGATCGCCGCCGAGCCCAGGCCGGCCTCGTTCGAGAAGGCGGCGCGCTGGAAGCCGATGATCATCACGCCGACGACGCCGCCGCCGACGCCCTCGGGGGAGAAGGCGCCGCTGATGATGGCGCCGAACGCCTCAGGGACGGAGGTGAGGTTGAACGCGATGACGGCCAGGCACGCGACGACGTAGACGACGGCCATGGCCGGCACGAGGCGGCTGGTGACGCGCCCGATGGAGCGCATGCCGCCGAGGATGACCAGGGCGATCAGGCCGGCCAGGACGAGCCCGAAGAACAGGGCGGCGCCGTCGCTGCCGAGGACTCCGTCGTCGCCGCCGGTGACCTGCTTGGCCTGGGCGAAGGTCTGGTTGGCCTGGAACATGTTGCCGCCGGCCACACCGAACAGCAGGATCGCGACGGCGTACAGACCGGTCAGCGCCGCCGACGGGATGCGTCCCAGCTTCGCGAAGGCGATCGGCAGGTACCGGAACGGACCGCCGGACACCGTGCCGTCCTCGTGCACCTCGCGGTACTTCACGCCGAGCGTGCACTCGGCGAACTTCGTCGCCATGCCGAGCAGGCCGGCCAGGATCATCCAGAACGTGGCGCCGGGACCGCCGAGCGTCACCGCGACACCGACGCCGGCGATGTTGCCGAGGCCGACGGTGCCCGACAGCGCCGACGTCAGCGCCTGGAAGTGCGGCACCTCGCCCGGGTCGTCGTCGGTCGAGTACCTCCCGCGGACGACCTCGAGCGACGTCTTCAGGCCGCGGGCCTGGATCACCTTCAGGTACACGGTGATGACCACCGCGGCCAGGATCAGCCAGATCACGACGACCGGGACCTCGACCCCGAAGAGGGAGACCGGGAAGAAGACGACCGTGTTCGCGATGTCGGAGATCGGGGCGAACGCGCGGTCCATGCCCTCTTCGACGCCCTGCAACCACCCCGACTCGGCACCGGTCGACGAGGCCAGGATCGTGCTGCTCGAGGTCATGTCGAACTACGCAAACGGAACACGACGCCCACGTCAACCTGCGGCGGCTCCCGTCACGCGATCGTCACGAAGCCGGGACGGGGCGGGCCGGGAGCAGCGGAGGGGGGTGACGGTGTCACGTGGTGCGCGTGCGGCGTGCGGACGACGCGCTCGCCCACGACCGGAAGACCTCGTCGAGGCCGTCCACGACGCGGTCCCACGTCGTCGAGGCGGCCGGGCGGCTCCGCGCGAAGCCGCCGGCCCGCTCGAGGTCGGTCCAGCCGCGCACCACGGCGCCGAGCATGCGCACGGCGTGGGTCTGGTCGGGTTCGCGCAGCGCGTACGAGCGCAGGGCGGCACGGGACAGCGCGGCGTGCCGCGGACCCGCACCACCGGAGGCGACCTCGTCGGGCAGCGGCAGGGTGGTGGCCTCGTGACGTCCCGGGTGCTGGGCCGCGTACGCGCCGTACGCCCGACCGAGCGCGTCCAGCGCGTCCCGCCCGCTGCGTCCGGCGACGGCCGCGGCGACGAGGTCGGCCGACTCCGCGAGCGCCAGCAGCGTCACGCGCTGCTTGAGGTCGCTCTCGCCCGCGACGTGGGAGTACAGGCTGGGGGCCTTGACCCCCAGGCGCCGGGCGAGCGCGGCCAGCGTCACCGCGGCCAGGCCGAGCTCGTCGGCCAGGTCCGCCGCCGCCTGCGTGACCACCTCGGGAGTCAGCCCGGCACGGGGCATCGTGGTGCGTCCCGTCCTCAGGCCACGACGCGGTCGACGAACGCGAGCACGTTGCCCCGCAACCGGTCCAGGCGCTCCTCGACCGACAACGTCTCCTCGACGAGCTGCGCACCGGGCGGCCTGATCGTGCCGCGGGCGTACGCCGAGCACCTCAGGGCGGAGCACATCTGCACGCCCACCGTGTTGCCGTCCCGACCGGCCCTGCCCGCGCGGGGCGCGACCATCAGCGCGACGGCGTCGCCGCGCTGGGTCGTGGCGCACAGGTCGCACATCCGGGCGCGGCGCGGGGTGTCGACGCCCGAGCGCCTGACCTGCACCCCCACCGACCCGTGCGACGGCGTCGGGACGACGAGGTAGCCGCTCAGCGGGGACCTCGGGTCGACCCAGGCGACGAAGTCCAGCTCGTCCCAGCGCACCTGGTCGAGGTCGCGAGGCACGCCGACCCGGGCGGCCTCGCCCTTGGTGGCGTTCACGAAGCTGCCTCGGATCTGCTGCTCGGTCAGGGCTTCCACCCGTCCAGGATGCAGAACCTATGGACAATAGGCAAATACCTCATACTCGATGGATCAGAGCGCTGCGACGCGTCCCTCACACCAGGTCGAGGACGACCTCGCGCCCGAGCAGGCCGGCCAGCCGCGCCGCCTCGCTCCGGAGGTCGGTCGGCACCGGCCCGGACCCGGGGAACCACGCGACCTCGAGCCGTTCGCCTCGCGCGGCCCAGGTGCCCGCGACCACGCCGCCGCGCAGCACCGGCGCCGCGCCCTGGCTGAACAGCCGGCGGTGCCCGGGCGGTACGACGTGCGGGTCGGCGGTCCCGGGTCCGAGCAGCCAGGGGTCCGAGGCGGGGAGGAACCTCACCCCGTCGCGTGCCGGCGCCGCAGCCACCTCGTCGACGAGATCGGCAGGCAGCCAGGCCTGTTCGCCCTCGACGTCGACCTCGGCGAGGCGGTCCCCGAGGTCGCGCAGCCAACCTCGGACGTGACGGCCGGCACCGAGGCCCTCCGCCAGCCAGTAGCGCAGGTGCGCCGCGGTGACCGGTCCGTAGGCCCGGGTGTACGCCTCGACCGCGGCCGGACCCGCCTCGTCGAGGTCGGGGACCGGCACCCAGCCGGTGCTGTCCTCGAGCAGCCGGAACGTGGTCCGGCCGTCACGGGACGGCCCGACTCCCAGGACGCCCTGCCACGACAGCGGTTTGAGCAGGGTCCCCGCCCCGTCGTCGAAGGTCGGGCCGAGGTGGCGGAACCGGGCCCGTGCCGTCACCGCCGTCCCGAGCTCGCCCAGGGTCAGCGGACCGTCGCGCAGCGCGTCCCGGACGACGTCGAGCAGTGCCGGCCAGTCGTCCGGCGCCAGGCCGTAGTGCTCCTGCCAGCTCGGCAGCTCCCACATCCGGCTCGCGCCCCGCAGGGACAGGTACGTGCCGGCGTCCTCGGGCCGCAGCAGGTGCGTGGCGCCGCGCCAGGCGAACACGCAAACCAGCCGCCCGTCCGCGAACGCGTCCGCGAGACCGCCCGGGACCGGCCGGGTCTGGCGGCTCCGCACCACCAGGTCGGCGACGTGGAGGTGCTGCGCCGGCACGGCGACGAGGCGGCCGACCACCTCCTCGGCCGGCAGGTCGCCGAGCGGGTCGAGCAGGTGGCGCCCCAGGCGCCACGACAGGGCGCGGGCCCAGGTCAGCTGCATGAGCCGACGGTAGGGGACGCCGACATCACGGCCGTGGAGGGCGGCGGGCGGCGGTCATGCGTCCGAGGGGGCCTGCACGCACGGCCGCCCCCGCCCGGGGCTCGTTCGGACGGGGACGGACGCTCACGTCGAGGACGACCCAGGCTTCTCGAGGACGTCGTCCCGTGCCTGCCCAGGAGACCACCGGTGGGCGCCGCCGCACATCGCACCGGTGCATCCCCGGCCCTGGTGCGAGCGGACCAGGGACCACCCGGTGGGACGGCTTGCCGTGCGCCACGACGGCGAGGATCTGCTCGATCCCGCCCGGCGCCGAGCAGACCGCGCCGGTGTGCTGCGACCACGAGGTGCCGCCGTGCGTGAACGCGACGACGTCGATCTGGCCCGGGCCTTCGAGGAGATCATCTCGCTCGAGGCCCGACTCCGGCACGAGGAGGTCGAGCAGCTGCGGGCCGCCCTCGTCACCAACAGGCGGATCGGGATGGCGATCGGGGTGCTGATGGGCGTCCGCCACCTCGACGAGGACCAGGCCTGGGACGCCCTGGTGAAGGCGAGCCGCGACAGCAACCGGAAGGTGCGTGACCTCGCGGAGGTCGTCATCCGCGACGGCACCCTGCCCTGACCCTCACGCGGTCGAGGAGCCGGGCGGGACGTCCGGCGGGCCCTGGTGCGCCGTCGCGTCGTGCGCGGGCAGCATCGCCACGAGCAGCCGGTGCAGGTGGTGCACCGCCTGCGGCACGACGCCGTCGCGGCGCACGAACGAGGTGCGCCGCATGCCGAGGGCCTGCACCGTCGGGCGCACCTGCACCGCGAACCGGGTGTCGACCGACACCGCCGTGGTGAGGGTGCAGCCCAGGCCCTCGGCCACCAGGCCGTGGATCATCGCGAGGTCGTCGGTGCGGATGAGCACCTTCGGCTCGAACCCGTCGGCACGACAGGCTCGCCGCAGCACCCGGTCGGAGGTCTCGTCGGGGTGGCGGCTGCAGATCCACTCCTCGTCGGCGAGGTCCGCGAGGTCGAGCGGTGCTGTGCCGGCCCAGGGACCGGCGGCGGCGACGAGCACCTCGTACGGCTCGTCGAGCAGCACCGTCGTGCGCAGCTCGGGGCTGGTGAACGCGGGGTCGTCGACGGAGTCGTAGACCAGCCCGGCGTGCAGCGTGCCCGCCAGCACGCCCTCGACGACCTCGGTCGGCTCGGCCTCGACCACCTCGACGTGCGCCCGGGCGTGGGCGCGCAGCTCGCGGATGGCGCGGGGCAGGAGCTGGGACCCGATGGAGGCGAACGTCCCGACCCGGATGGTCGCCATGCCGAGGTCGCGCTGGGTGGTGACCAGGCGCTCCGCCTGGTCGAGCCGGGCGAGGATCTCCTCGGCCTCTGCGACGAGCACCGCGCCGAGCGGTGTCAGCCGCGCCCCGCGCGGGTGCCGCTCGACCAGCTGCACGCGCAGCCGGCGCTCGAGCGCAGCGAGGTGGTGGGCGATCGTCGGGACGCCGAACCCGAGCGCGGCGGCGGCGCGCGACATCGACCCGTGGTCGCGCACCGCCACCAGGACGCGTAGCTGCTGCGGCTGGAGCACGTCATACAGCGTAGGAGGGATCGACCGGTTTCCTGGTGGTTCCGCCGAAGGTCCAGGTGGTCCTACGGTCGCGCCGTGACCGACACCGACCTCGCCCTCGGCCGCCTCACCGACACCGACGCGGCCGTGCTGGCGGCGCTCGACGAGCAGCGGATGGTCGGCGACCTGGTGGGGATGCTGCGCGTCCCGAGCGTGACGGGCACCGACGCCGAGACGGACCTGCAGCACCAGCACGCCCGACGCCTGGCCGCCCTCGGCTTCGACGTCGACACCTGGCGCCTCGACCTGGCCGCGCTGCGGCGCGACCCCGACTTCCCCGGCACCGAGGCGCCGCGCACCGAGGGCTACGGCGTGGTCGGCGTGCTCGGCCCCGAGGGTGTGCCGGCGCTCGCCCTGCAGGGCCACGTCGACGTCGTCCCGCCCGGCGACCTGACGTCGTGGGAGGGCGCCGACCCGTGGAGCGGCGCGATCCGGGACGGCGCCGTGCACGGCCGGGGCGCCTGCGACATGAAGGGCGGTCTGGCGGTCAACCTCGCGGTCGCGCACGCCCTGGTGACGTCGGGGCTGCGGCTCGCGCGCCCGTTCGCGGTGCACGCGGTCGTCAGCGAGGAGGACGGCGGCCTGGGCGCCTTCGCGACGCTGCGCCGCGGGCACCGTGCCGAGGCGGCCGTCATCACCGAACCCACCAGCGGTCAGGTGGTGGTCGCCAACGCGGGGGCCCTGACGTTCCGCCTCACCGTCCGCGGACTGGCCACCCACGGCAGCACCCGGCACGTCGGGCGCAGCGCGTTCGAGCTGTTCCTGCCGCTGCACGCCGCGATCGCCGACCTGGAGCGCGAGCGGAACGCCGCACCGGACAGGCTGTTCGACGGCAACCCGGTGCCCTACCCGATCTCGATCGGGACCGTGCGGACGGGGGAGTGGGCGAGCAGCGTCCCGGACCTGCTGGTGGCCGAGGGGCGGCTCGGGGTGCTGCTCGACGAGGTACCCGCGGACGCCCGCGCGGCGCTGGAGCGCGTCGTGACCGAGGTGTGCGCCACCGACCCGTGGCTGCGCGACCACCCGGTCCAGGTCGACTGGCCCGGAGGGCAGTTCGCCAGCGGACGCATCGACGTCGCGCACCCGCTCGTCGGCGAGGTGCGCGACGCGGTCCGCGCGACGAGCGGTCGCGACGCGGGGCCGACCGCGGCGCCGTACGGCAGCGACCTGCGCCTCTACAGCGGCCTCGGCGGCATCCCCACGCTGCACCACGGCCCGGGGGACGTGCGGCTCGCCCACGGTCCCCGCGAGCAGGTCGACGTCGCCGACCTGGTCTCGACCGCACGGGCGCTCGCGGTCCTCGCCGCGCGCCGGTGCGGCGCGCACCGCTGAGCCCGGACGGAGGAACGCTCAGGCCGGGTCGAGCTGCAGGAAGGACGCCAGCGACGCCACGACCGGCCACGGCGCACGCGCCACCGCGTCGTGCCCGAGCCGCGGCACCACCTCGACGTCGGCGTCGGGCATCGCGGCGGCCAGCGCTCGGGCGGCACGCAGGTAGTACCGAGGGCTACGGGCCCCCACGAAGAGCCGCGTCGTGGCGGTGACGCCGGACCAGCGTGCCGCCGGCCCGTCCTCCTGCACGACGAACCGGATCTCGGGCGGGACGGTGCCGACGAGCTCGACCATCGTCCGGCCGGGTCCGGTGCGCATCAGGCCGCGGACGACGGCGCGCTGCACCGGGCGGGGGAGCGACGAGCCGGGGGTCCGCAGACCCCGGCCGGCCACGACGACCGCCTCGACCAGGTCGCCGTCCGCGACGGCCCGCTCGAGGTCGGGCAGGAAGTCGACCGGGAAGCTCCCGTCGACGCTCACCGCGGGGTCGAGCAGCGCCAGCCTGCCGATCGGCACCTCGCGGGCGGCCGCCAGCGCCATCAGCCCCCCGACGCTGTGGCCGACCACGCGCGTGGCGCCCGTCTCGGCCAGCACGGTGCGCAGGTCACCCACCTCGGTCGCCAGGCCGTAGCGCTCGCGCTGGTGAACGGACTCGCCGCGCTGTTCGCGGGCGGGGGCGGCGCGGCCACGGGTCCGCAGGCGCTGAGCGGTATCTCGCCCACGCGCCACCAGCACCTGGTCGCGGCCCTCGGTGCCGCCAGCATGGACGCACCTCCCGCCGACCTGTTCGAGCGCGCCCTGGCGAGCCTGCTCACCGGCCTGCTCGGCGCCACGCCGGTGGTCAGACCGTCGCGCCCCGGGGGTGGGGGACGGCCACCTGCGCCCGCTTGACCTCGTACATCGCGGCGTCGGCCCGCTGCACGACCTCGGCGCGGCTCTCGCCTGCGGTCGCGACCGTCGTCCCCAGGGAGGCGCCGATCCGGTGGGCGCCGGCGACGGTGAGCACGGGTGCCTCCAGCGCGGCGGCGATGCGCGCGGCCACCTCGGCGGCGCGGGGCGGCGCGGCCAGCGGCGTCGTCAGCACCACCGCGAACTCGTCCCCGCCGAGCCGGGCGACCTGGTCGTGCGCGCGCAGGCACCTCTGCAGGCGCCGGGCGACCTCCTGCAGGACGAGGTCGCCGACCGCGTGGCCGTGGGTGTCGTTCACCGGCTTGAAGTCGTCCAGGTCGAGGTACACGAGCTCGACGCGCTCGCCGCGGTCGGGGGCGTCCAGCAGGGCGGCCTCGAGCACGTGGTCGAACCGGGCGCGGTTGGCCAGCCCGGTGAGCCGGTCGTGCTCGGCCTGGTGCTGCAGCTCCTGCTCGGCGCGCTTGCGGGCGGTGATGTCCTGCACGAGGCAGAGCAGGTACGGCGCGCCGACGGTGCCGCGGTGCGGCTCCGGCTGCACGACCGTCGCGGACATGAGCCCCCACCGGGTGCTGCCGTCGGCGTGCTCGTAGCGCTTCTCGACCCGCGCGTGGCTCTGCTCGCCGGTGACGAACACGCCCAGCGCGGTGCGGCAGTCGACGCGGTCGTCGGGGTGGGTCAGGTCGTGCATGTCGGAGCCGACGAGCTCGTCGGTGGTGCGTCCGGTGAACCCGGTCAGCTCGTCGTTGGCGCGCAGGATCGTGCCCTGCTCGTCGTCGGCGAGGCCGACGAGCATCATGCTGACCGGCGCGTCGTCGAAGGCCAGCCGGAACAGCTGCTCGGAGTCGGCCAGGTCGGCCCTCGCCTCGAGCTCGGCGGTCAGGTCGTGCATCGCGACCACGGCACCGAGCAGCGACCCGTCGTCGCCGGCCATCGTCCGGCCGTTGCACGACACCGTGATCCGCGTCCCGTCCGCTCGCGCGATGACGATGCGCAGGTCTCGGACCTGGCCGTCACGGAGCACCAGCGCGAGCGGGATCTCGGCGGGCGCGAGCGGTGTGCGGCCGTCCTCGCCGAACAGGTGGTAGCGGTCGGCGTGCTGCCTCGGGTCGACCGAGGCGTCGGCCTCGAGACCGTGCCAGCGGCGGGCGGTCTCGTTGAACAGCAGCAGCCGGCCGTCCGGTCCGGCCATCACGATGCCGACGTCGACCGACGCCAGCACGGCCGCGTTGGTCGCGGCGCGCTCGGCGACCTCGGCCATCACCAGCTCGGCGAGCATCGTCTGCTCCTCGGCCTGCGCCCGGGCGTCGGCAGCCTCCTGCGCGTAGACCCGGGTCTGCGTCAGCAGGGCCTCGCGCTCGTCGCGACCGAGCGCCAGGAGCTGCCCGGTGATGCCGACCATCGCCACGAACACCTGCACCACGAGGGCGCGCAGGGCGTCGTCGGGGATGAGCGCGAACGGGCCCGTGCCGGTCAGGGTGAAGACCACGGCTGCCAGGGCCATCGTGCTGTCGTGCACCGCGGCGGCCACCGAGCTGAACCGCAGGGCCACCCACACCGTGAGGCCGAGGAGGGGGAACGCGACCGGCAGGTCGGCCAGCACCCGGAACGCCAGCACGTAGGCCAGGGCCGAGGTGGACAGCACGGCGACCAGCTCGACCCGGGCCCGGACGGCCGACCGCGCGGCCTCCCGGCCGCGCCGGTACGCGGATCTGGCGCCCGGCTCGCGGCGCCGCTGCCAGGCGGCCAGCAGGTGCAGCCCGAGCGCGACGGTGAGCACGATCGCGCCGACGTTGCGGCACATCCACACCGCGACCGTCGTCCACGACCAGGTGCCGGACGCCAGCGCGACGGCGACCGGGCCGATGACGGCACCGGCGGCGGAGGCGACGACGGCCGAGGCCACGAGCCCGCCGAGGTGCCGCAGCGTGGTCAGCCGCGGCCGGCCGTCGTCACCGAACGGGCCGGCCCAGCGCAGCAGCACCCGCTCGAGCACCAGCACCTGCACGACGTTGGCCACCACGAAGGCGACAGCCAGCCACGGGGGTGCGCCGGTGACCGCGTTGGCGACGAGGGTGAGGACGCCCAGCAGGCCGAGGTCGAGGCGACGGGTTCCGGCACCGCGCTGCACCAGCAGCCACAGCGCGGCCACCCCGGCAGCGGGCCAGACCAGGCTCAGGCTGGTGCCGTCCATGACGGTGGCACGACCGGCGAGGACGGCGACCAGGAAGGCCACGGCGAACGCGAGGCTGCGGACCGCGGCGCTGCCCGCGGCCCGCTCCACGCAGCTGCTCGACGCAGACGGGTCCACTCGTCAGCCTTCGACACGGCCGCGGCCCGACTGAAGCGTCGTGCGTCGACGGGTTCGCCACCGCCGGGACGGGGCCGGCGGAGCGCGGCGGGCTCAGCCGACCTGCAGCGCCGCACCGATCTCGCCGAGCCGCTCGGGCACCAGCCGGTAGTAGGCCCACACGCCCCGCTTCTCCCGCTCGAGCAGGCCGGCGTCGACGAGCACCTTGAGGTGGTGCGACACCGTCGGCTGCGACAGGCCGACCGGGTCGGTGAGGTCGCAGACGCACGCCTCCCGGCCCTCGTGGGAGGCGACGATGGACAGCAGCCGCAGCCGGGTCGGCTCGGCCAGCGCCTTGAGCGTGGCGGCGAGCCGCTCGGCGGCCTCCGCGCTGATCGGGGTGCCCGTCGCGGGCGGGCAGCACACCCGGGTGTCGGTCAGCGGCAGGGTCGTCACCCCGCCATCCTCCCCGAGACATTGACAGATGTCGATCCCTCCGGCAGGCTCCTCAGCGCATCGACATCGGTCGATGCCTGGCCGTTCGAGCAGGACGAGGTGGATCGTGGACGAGACGCTGCAGGACCAGGTGCGGGAGCGGTACGCCGGCGCGGCGTTGGCGGTGACGTCCGGGCAGGCGGCGGGCTGCGGCGACGCGGCGGGGTCGTGCTGCTCCACCGGCTCGGTGGCCCTGGACGAGAACGGCGACCGGTTCGGCGCCGGCCTCTACGGCGACGGGGAGCTCGACGACCTCCCCGCCGACGCCGTGCTGGCCTCGCTCGGGTGCGGCAACCCCCTGGCGGTGGCCGACCTGCGTCCCGGCGAGCGGGTGCTCGACCTCGGGTCCGGCGGCGGCATCGACGTGCTGCTGTCCGCGCGCCGGGTCGGTCCGGACGGCTTCGCCTACGGCCTCGACATGACGCCCGAGATGCTCGACCTCGCCCGGCAGAACGCGGCCCGGGCCGGGGCCACCAACGTCGAGTTCCTGCAGGGGCGGATCGAGCAGGTGCCGCTGCCGGACGGCGCGGTCGACGTCGTGATCTCCAACTGCGTCATCAACCTGTCGACCGACAAGGCGGCCGTCGTGGCCGAGATGTTCCGGGTGCTCGCGCCCGGCGGCCGGGTCGGCGTGTCCGACGTGGTGGCGCAGGACGACGTCACCCCCGAGCAGCGCGCCGAGCGCGGGTCGTACGTCGGGTGCATCGCGGGGGCGCTCTCGCGCAGCGAGTACCTCGACCTGCTGGGAGCCACCGGTTTCGTCGACGCGTCGGTCGAGTTCACCCACGAGGCCGTCCCCGGGCTGCACGGCGCCGTCGTGCGCGCGACCAGGCCGGCGTGAGCGTCGACCTCCCACGCCGCCTCGCGGCCGAGGGGATCGGCACGGGACTGCTGGTGGCGGTCGTCGTCGGCTCCGGCGTCATGGCCCGGCGGCTCTCGCCCGACGACGCCGGGCTGCAGCTGCTCCAGGGCTCGACGGCCACCGCGCTCGGGCTGGCCGTGCTGGTCGTCTGGCTCGGTCCGGTCAGCGGGGCGCAGCTCAACCCGGTCGTCACGCTCGCCGCCGCCTGGTGGCACCGGCGTGCGCCCGGCTCCCCGGCCGGTGACCGCCCCGGTCCGCTCACCGTCGCGGCCGTGGTCGCCGTCCAGGTCGCCGGCGCGGTCGCCGGCACCGCCCTCGCCCACGCGATGTTCGCGGTGCCCGGCACCACCGGGCTGCTGGCGACCTCGACCACCGCGCGGGGCGGTGCCGGTCAGCTGCTGGGGGAGGTCGTCGCGACCGCGGGCCTCGTGGCGCTCGTCGGGTCCCTCGTGCGCACCGGCCGCACCGCGCTCGCCGGTCCGGCGGTCGGGGCCTGGGTCGGTGCCGCCTACTGGTGGACGTCCTCGACCTCGTTCGCCAACCCCGCCGTGACGCTCGGTCGGGCGCTCACCGACACGGCCACCGGCATCGCACCGCCGGACGTCCCGGGGTTCGTCGCCGCCCAGCTGCTCGGCGGCCTGGTGGGCCTCGCGCTCGTCGCGGTGCTGCACCCCGTCGTCCGCACACCGCCTGCGTCCCAGGACGCCTTGCTCCGCCCGACCACGCACCAGGAGATCTCGTGACCGGTACCGTCCACCAGTCCCACCCCCAGCTCCGGCACCGTCCGAGCGTGCTGTTCGTCTGCGTCCACAACGCCGGGCGCAGCCAGATGGCGGCCGGCTGGTTGCAGCACCTGGCCGGCGACCGCGTCGAGGTGCGCTCCGCCGGTTCGGCACCGCGCGACCAGGTCAACCCCGTGGCCGTGGCCGCGATGGCCGAGGTCGGTGTCGACATCGGCGCCAACGTCCCGGCCGTCCTGACCCCGGGCGCCGTCCGCACGAGCGACGTGGTCGTGACGATGGGGTGCGGCGACGCCTGCCCGTTCTACCCGGGCACCCGCTACCTCGACTGGGAGCTGCCCGACCCCGCCGGGCAGGACCTCGACACCGTCCGCGGCATCCGCGACCGGATCCGGGGGCACGTCGAGCAGCTGCTCGCCGAGCTCGGCGTCCCGGGCTGACCGTCGCCGAGCCGCGTCAGCGGCGCCAGAACAGGTGGTGCACGACGCCGCTCGGGCTCGGGACGACCTCGAGGTGGAACCGGTCGGTCAGCTCGTCGGGGGACCCCCACAGCCGTCCGCCCTCGCCGAGCTCGACCGGTGCGACGGCCACGTGCATCGCGTCGACGAGGTCGGCGTCGAGGAACTCGCGCACCGTGCGCACGCCGCCGCCGAGGCGGACGTCGCGACCACCGGCCGCGGCGACCGCCTGCTCGAGCGCCTCGTGCGGGGATGCGTCGAGGAAGTGGAACGTGGTGTCCGACAGCGTGATCGAGGGCCTGGGGTGGTGCGTCAGGACGAACACCGGTGTGCGGAAGGGCGGGTCGTCGCCCCACCAGCCCTGCCACCCGAGGTCGTCCCAGGGTCCCTGCTGCGGCCCGAACTTGCCACGGCCCATGATCTCGGCCCCGATGTTGTTGGTGAAGTCGCGGGTGAAGTAGTCGTCGAGACCGCGTGTGCCGCCGGGGTCGGTGCGGTTCGGCCAGCTCGCCGTCGCCCCTGCCCAGGACGCGAGGAGGGCGGGGTCGGCGTGCCCGAAGGGACGCTCGAGGCTCTGCCCGACGCCGGTGCCGAAGCCGTCCGAGGAGAGCATGAGGTTCTGGACGCGCAGCAGCGGTCGGCGCGAGGCGCTCACTGCGTGGCCGCCTGCGCCGCAAGGCCGTCGGCGGCGTAGTGAGCGCGGGCGGTCTCGAAGGCGTTCCAGTCCCAGGGGAGGGGCCGGCCGTCGAGGGCCGGGACGAGCCGGTCGAGCGAGGTCTGCAGCCCCACCAGGTAGTTGCCGTCGACCGCCTCCTGCACGTCGGGCACGACGTGCGTCAGCCGCAGGACGCACCCGCGTTCGGCGGGTTCGAGCTCCCACCGCAGCAGCGAGCCGGGGGCGGGGTGGGTGTGCTCCAGCAGCACCGGTGGGTCGAGGCGCAGGATCGTGCAGGTGAGGGTCACCGGCTCGTCGGGGTCGGTGCCGGCGAACACCATCTCACCGCCCTCGCGCAGGTCGACGGTGACGTCGGCCTCGAAGGGCAGCCACCAGTCGGCGAGCCGCGCCGGCGCCGTGATGGCGTCCCACACCGCGTGAACGTCGTACGCCAGGTGGCGCTCGAAGCGGATCACGCCGCCGTCGGCGGTGCGCTCGAGCACGCCGTCGTAGCGCGTGGTGAGGTCGTCGGTCACTGCGGACGCTCCTTCGGGGGGATCGGACGTTCGGTGCGCTCCAGGTGGTGCTCGAGGGCGTCGAGGCGGCCGGCGAGCTCGGCCCGGTAGGGCTCGAGCCACTCGTCCAGCGCGCGCAACGGCTCGGCGCGCAGCCGGTACAGCCGGCGCTGGCCGTCGCGCCGGACCTCGACCAGCCCGGCCTCGCGCAGCACCCGCAGGTGCCGCGACACGCCGGGCTGGTGCATGCCGACCAGGTCGACCAGCTCGCCCACCGAGCGCTCGCCGCCCCGCACGGCGTCGAGGATGCGCCGGCGCGTGGGCTCGGCGATCACCTCGAGGACGTCGGTTCCGGGGAGCACGGCAGAAACATACGGCGTGACGTATGTACGCGCAAGCGCATGACCGTCCGCGCGTCGGTAGCCTGCGCCGGTGACGATCACGCTGGAGAACGTCGGCATCACCGTGCGCGACCTCGACGAGGCGGTCGCCTTCTTCACCGACCTGGGTCTGACGGTGCTCGGCACCGACACCGTCAGCGGCGAATGGGCCGACACCGCAGTCGGTCTCGACGGCAACCACGCGAGGATCGCGGTGCTGCAGACGCCTGACGGGCGGGGGCGGCTCGAGCTGTTCGAGTACCTGCACCCCGACGCGGTCGAGACCGGCCCCACCCACCCGAACGACGTCGGCATGCACCGCGTGCTGTTCCGCGTCGACGACCTCGACGCCGCGCTCGCGACCGCAGCGCGCCACGGCTGCCGACCGCTGCGCGGGGTGGCGACCTACCAGGACCTCTACCGCCTCACCTACCTGCGCGGTCCGAGCGGCATCCTGGTGATGCTGGCCGAGGACCTCACCGCGACCCGCGAGCGGGACGCTCAGCGCACGACGTCGTAGACGGCCTTCACCACGCCGTTCGCGTACGCCTGCGACTCCCGCAGCGCCAGCTGCTGCCCGCCGGACGCGGCGGTGGCCCACACGGTCTTGCCGCCGCCGAGCACCCACGGGAAGACCAGCAGGTTGTAGCGGTCGACCAGGCCGGCCTGCGCGAGACCCGCCGCCAGCTCACCGCTGCCGTGCACGTACAAGCTGCCGCCCTCGGTCTCCTTGAGCGCCCGGACGTCGTCGAGCGAGCGCAGCACCTCGGTGGGGCCCCAGCCCTCGACCAGGGCGTCGTCGCCGAGTGACCGCGACACCACGTACTTCGGCAGGTCCTGGTACGCCGCGTGGTCGGGCGACCGCGACCAGATCGGCGCGAACGCCTCGTAGCTGCGCCGGCCGAGCAGCAGCGCACCGGTGTCGGCGAGCTCCTCGCCCTTCAGCGCGAAGGCCTCCTCCTCGAACGGCGTCCGGAACACCCAGCCCCCGTTCGGGTGCCCCTCCTCCGTGCCACCGGGGGAGTCCATGACCCCGTCGACCGTCACGAAGCCCGTCCACACCAGCTGTCGCGTCATGCACCTGATCCTGTCGTGTCGGCCGGACCGCTCCGGACCGGCCCCGCGGTGGGGCCGTGCGCAGGAAGAGACCGGCACCCCCGCGCGGACTCATCGCTGCTCAGGTGGTGCGGTCGTCGAGCGGGGGCTGGGTCTTGGCGCGGACCTCGTCGACGGTGACGCCGGGGGCGGTCTCGACCAGGGCCAGGCCGGTGGGGGTGACGTCGATGACGGCCAGGTCGGTGATGATGCGCTGGACGACGCCCTTGCCGGTGTGGGGCAGGGTGCACTCGTCGACGATCTTGTGGGTGCCGTCCTTGGCGGTGTGCTCCATCAGGACGATGACCGTGCGGGCGCCGTGGACCAGGTCCATGGCGCCGCCCATGCCCTTGACCATCTTGCCGGGGATCATCCAGTTGGCGATGTCGCCGCCGGCGCTGACCTGCATGGCGCCCAGGATGGCGGCGTCGACCTTGCCGCCGCGGATCATGGCGAAGCTGGTGGCGGAGTCGAAGACGGAGGCGCCGGGGCGCAGGGTGACGGTCTCCTTGCCGGCGTTGATCAGGTCGGGGTCCTCCTCGCCGGCGTAGGGGTAGGGGCCGAAGCCGAGCAGGCCGTTCTCGGACTGCAGGACGATCTCGACGTCGTCGGGGACGTGGTTGGGGACCAGGGTGGGCAGGCCGATGCCGAGGTTGACGTAGTCGCCGTCGGCCAGCTCGGCCGCGGCGCGGG
>NZ_BAAHAF010000053.1:0-52730 GCF_054777815.1 Angustibacter speluncae
GGGAGGTGTCCAGCACGATGCCCGGCCCGATCGAGTTGCCCGCGATCGACGTCCCCGCGCCGCGGGCGGTCAGCGGCGTCCCCGTCGCGCGGGCCACCTCGAGCGCCGCCAGCACCTCCTCGACGTGCCGCGGCATCACCACCACGGCCGGAGGCACCCGGTAGTTCGACGCGTCGGTCGAGTACTCCGCGCGGCGCCGGGACGAGTCGTCGACGTCACGCAACCCGGCGGCGCGCAGGGCCGCGACGAGATCAGGTGACGTCACGCCCCGATCATCCCAGCCGGACCGCGGGCACCACCGGGCGGCTCGGTCGGTGGACGGTGCCGGTCAGGCCGGCTCGCTCGCGTCCTCGTCCTGCGGGTCGAGCACGACGCGGTCGCGACCGCGGTCCTTGGCCTGGTAGAGCAGCGCGTCCGCGCGCAGCAGGGCCGAGTCGACGGTGTCGCCCGGACGCACGACCGTGGCGCCGATCGAGATCGTCGTGCCCACCTGGTCGCCCGCCGCGCGGACGCGGTCGAGCACCCGCGCGAGGAGCTCCTCGAGCACGTCGCCGCCGCCGAAGACCACGACCGCGAACTCCTCGCCGCCGAGCCGGCTCACCATCCCCTGGCTGCCGACGGCCTCGCGGGCCGCCAGGGCGACAGCGGCCAGCGCGCGGTCGCCCGCCGCGTGGCCGTGCTCGTCGTTGACCCGCTTGAAGTGGTCGAGGTCGAACATCGCGACCGCCTCGACCGTGCCCGCGCGCAGGCGCCCGGCGAGCTCGGCCACCAGCGCCCGCCGGTTCGCCAGCCCGGTGAGGTCGTCCTGGCCGGCGTGCGCCCGCAGCACCGCCTCGGTGCGCTCGCGGCGTCCGATCTCGGCGGCGAGGTCGTCGAGCAGCGTGAACAGCACCCAGAACGCCGGCCCGGCGAGCACGACCGGCGACAGCACCGGCAGCAGCTGGCCCAGCAGCGAGCCGGCCATGCCCGGGTCGAAGGCGAGGTAGACGGCGTTGCAGAGCAGCCACGAGGCCAGCACGCTCACGCCGGTGAACCAGGCCAGCCCGCGCCAGCCGGGGAACCGCTCGCGCAGCTGCAGCGCACCCTGCGCGAGCCGCGAGAGCGCCGGCTCGTCGTCCTGGTCGTGCGCACCCACGCCGGGATGATGGCCCATCGGACCGCTCCCACGGGAGACCCAGGACGCGATCTCGCCGCTCCGGAGCAGCCCGCCGGGTGGCGGCGCGGGGTTCGTCCGGGTCCGTCCGCGTGGTGCAGGCTGGTCGGGTGACGGCGCAGGAGTGGTGGGGCCGCCTGACCACCCCGGCCGCCGACCCGCCCGGGCTCGTCGTCGTCGCCGCGGCGGCGCTCGCCCTGCTGCTCGTGGCCGGCCCGCGCACCTGGCCGCTGGTGCGGCACGCGGTGACCCTCGTGCACGAGGGCGGGCACGCGCTCGCCGCGCTGCTGACGGGGCGCCGCCTGCACGGCGTCCGGCTGCACGGCGACTCCTCCGGGCTCACCACCTCGTCCGGACGCCGCCGGGGCCCGGGCGCGGTCCTCACCCTGGCAGCGGGCTACCCCGCGCCGGCCCTGCTGGGACTCGCCTGCGCCGCGGTGCTGGCCCGCGGCTACGTCCTGGTCGTGCTGGTCGGCCTGCTCGTCGCGCTGGTCCTGCTGCTGGTGCAGGTGCGCAACCTGTTCGGGCTCTGGTCGGTGCTCGTCGTCGGGACGCTGCTCGTCGGCGTCACCTGGTTCCTGCCGGACGCGTGGCAGCAGGGGGCGGCGCACGCCGTCACCTGGTTCCTCCTGCTGGCGTCGGCCCGGCCGGTGGTCGAGCTGCACGCGGCCCGGCGGCGGACGCGCGGGTCCGACCCGGCGCAGCTCGCCGCCCTCACCCGCGTGCCCACCACGGTCTGGACCGGGGTGTTCCTGCTGGTGTGCTGCGGCGCCGCGCTGCTCGGCGGCTGGCTGCTCGTGCGGCCCTGGCTCGGCTGATCCCCGCTCACGGCGTCCGCACGAACCGGTAGCCGTCCGGCGCGAGCCACACCACGTACGGGCCGCCCGCGAACGCCTCGCCGCCGAGCTCGGCCGTCCGACCGCTGGCGGGGTCGTGCACGACGCCGCGCGAGCGCGCAGGGTCGCCGTCGACGGGCCACGTCGACCAGGTGACGAGCCGCTCGCCGACCCGGACCCGCACCCCGCTGCCCCCGTTCCCCGCGACGTCGTCGAGCCCCTCCGCGGCGACGGCGACCTCCCCGCCGTCGACGTCGAGCACGAGCAGGGCGTCGCCGGACCACCAGGCGAGCCGTCCAGCCGCCGCGTCGACGCCGTCCTCCCCGGTCCTGGCCACCTCGTCGGCCGGCACGCCGGGCAGCGACCCGGCGCCGGGCCGGTCCAGCGGGAGCCTGCGCCCCGTCCTGGTGTCGACCCGCACGAGCCAGTCCCCGTCCGCCGGCCGGACGTAGACCTCGTCGCCGTCCGCGGCCACGACCGCCCCCTCGAGACCCGTCGCGCGGGCGCGCTCGGGGCACCCGCTCGCGGTCCGCTCCGCGACCTGCACGACGGGTGGACCGTCGGCACCCGACCTCAGCGACCAGGCCACCAGGCTGCCGGTGAGGACGACCGAGCCCGGCAGCACGCTGCCGTCGGTGAGCACCGTGCGGCGACCGCCGACCAGCGGCGTGCAGACCAGGTCGTCGTCGTGGCGCGGGTCGAGGTGCTCGAGCGTGAGCAGCGCGGTGGCGTCGCGCGCCACCACCGTCGACGGCACGACGTCGAGCGCCCCGGTCGTCCCGCTGCCGAGGTCGACCTGGACCGCGCGTCCCCAGGTGTCGAACCAGTCGCGGTCGAGGTGCTGCTCGCCGCCGGCGAGGGTGCCGTCCGCGGCCAGGCCCAGGGCGCGCAGGTCGTACCAGCCGTCCTCGCGCACCACGAGGTGCGCGGTGCCGGTGCCGAGCACCGCCGCGAGGGCCGGGTCGAGCGGCACGGACGGGAAGGGGTCGCGGTCGAGCAGGTCGGGCACCACCACGCGGCTGCCCGCGACGCCCCCGACGCCCAGCACGACCGCGGCGACCGCGAGCACGCAGGCGAGGACCTGGCCGGTGCGGCGCCCCGGCGCGACCACCTGCTCCTGCTCCTCGACCGCGCCCGCGTCCGGCGCGACCTCGACGAGCGACCTCGACGTCGCCACCCCTCCAGCGTCCACCCGACGACGGCCGCGGGGAAGTCCCCGACCGTCGCGGGTTAGGGTGACCTAAGCCGATCGGAGGAGGACGCGTGCACGGCACGGTGGAGCAGGTCGAGCGGGTCTCGCCCGCGATGGTGCGGGTGGTGCTGGGTGGCGACGGCCTCGACGACTTCGCGATGGTCCCGTTCACCGACGCCTACGTGAACCTGCTGTTCGTCCCGCCGCACGCCCCCTACGCGGTGCCGTTCGACCTGGCCGGGGCGCGCGCGCTCGAGCGCGACGCGTGGCCGGTGCCGCGGCGGTTCTCCGTCCGGGCGTGGGACGAGGCGACCCGTCGGCTGACGATCGACTTCGTCGTGCACGGCGACGAGGGCACGGCGGGCCGCTGGGCGCAGGCCGCCCGTCCCGGCGACCTGCTGCAGCTGGCCGGCCCGAGCGGCGCCTACCGGCCCGACCCGGCCGCCGCCTGGCACCTGCTCGTCGGCGACGAGAGCGCGCTGCCCGCGATCGCGGCCTCGCTCGAGGCCCTGGGCGCCGGCGACGAGGCCGTCGCCGTCCTGCTCGTCGACGGCCCCGGCCACGAGGTGGCGCTCGGGGGCCCGGACGGCCTCGAGGTCGTGTGGCTGCACCGCGAGGCCCTCGCCGGCGACGCCGGGCAGGCGCTGGTCGACGCCGTCGCCGCGATCACGCGCCCGTTCGAGGGCGTCCACGCGTTCGTGCACGGCGAGGCGGTCGAGACCCGCGCCGTGCGGCGGCACCTGCTCGGCGAGCGGGGGGTGCCGCGCGAGGCGCTGTCGGTCTCGCCCTACTGGCGCCGCACCATGACCGACGAGCGCTGGCGCGAGGTCAAGCGCGACTGGCTCGCCGAGGTCGAGCTCGACACCTGAGGGCTCGACGCCGGAGCCCCTCGACACCCGGCGGCCGCCGGACGACGATGCGGGCGTGCTGTCCGACGCGCTCACCTGGCTCGCCGCGATCGCGTTCGCGCTCACCGTCGGCGTCTGGATCAACTGGTACGCCCGCCGGGTCGGCGAGGACGACGACCCGATGCCGCTCGCGCGCCCGGTCGTGACCACCGCCGTGTTCGTCGCGCTCCTCACCGGTGCGCTGGCGACCGCGAACCTCTGAGGACGGCCCCGACGTCCCTTGCGCGCGAACGCGTCCCGGAGGATCGTCGGACGCCTCGGGACGGCTGCCGAGGAGGTCGACGATGCGCTGGGGACGACTCATCTGCCTGGTCGCGTTCCACACGTGGGTCCGCCGCCCCACACCCGGCGACGACACCGGGTACCGGCACGAGTGCGTGCGGTGCGGGAAGATCGACGAGGGCTACGACCCGGCCCCGCGCCTGCAGGGGCTCTAGCCCAGCAGCGCCCGCACCCCGCCGACCGCGAGACCCGCTGCGGCGCAGACGCCCAGCACCCGCAGCACCGACCAGCGCAGCCGGAGCAGCAGCACCCCGGCGACGAGGGCGATCACGAGCGGCACCGGCTGCAGCGTGCCGACGTCCGGCAGCTCGAGCCGCAGCGGACCGGCGCGGACGACGTCGGTGCGGTCGAAGAGCGTGTGCACCGCGAAGTAGACCGCGAGGTTCGCGATCACGCCGACCACGGCGGCGGTGACGCCGGTGAGCGCGCTCGACAGCGCGTGGTTGCCGCGCAACCGCTCGACGTACGGGGCGCCGACGAAGATGAAGACGAAGCACGGGACGAACGTCACCCAGGTGACGAGCAGGCTGGCGAGCACGCCGGCGACCCACGGGTCGAGGGCGCCGGGGTCGCGGTAGGCGCCGAGGAAGGCGACGAACTGCACGACCATCACGAGCGGTCCGGGCGTGGTCTCGGCCAGCGCGAGGCCGCGCACCATCTCGCCCGGTGCGAGCCAGCCGTAGACGCCGACGGCCTGCTGGGCCACGTAGGCGAGCACGGCGTAGGCGCCGCCGAAGGTGACCAGCGCCGTCCCGCTGAAGAACAGGCTCTGCTCGGTGAGCACCCCCTGGGTGCCGGTGAGCCAGGCCGCCGCGGCGACCGGCACGCCCCAGGCCAGCAGCCCGACCCCCAGCACCTTGGCGACGTGGGAGCCCCCGGGAGCGGCGGTGTGCAGCGCGTCGTCCGGGACGAGCGCGGGGGTCGCGTCGTCGGCCTCGCCGCTCGCGGGTGGACTCATCGTCGAGGGCGCGAACCGCCCCAGCCCCCAACCGATCACGGCGGCCGCCGCGACGACGACGGGGAACGGGACGGCGAACGCGGACAGCGCGACGAAGGACCCGACGGCCAGGACGACCAGTGCCGGGTGGCCGAGCGCCTTCGCTCCCACCCGCAGCAGCGCGTGCGCCACGATGGCCAGCACCGCCGGCGCGAGCCCTGCGAACAACGCCGCGACGAGGCCGGTGTCACCGGCCGAGACGTAGAGCGCCGACAGCGCGAGCAGCGCGACCATGCCCGGGAGCACGAACAGCACGCCGGCGACCAGGCCGCCGCGCAGCCCGTTCAGCAGCCACCCGACGTAGATCGCGAGCTGCTGCGCCTCCGGCCCGGGCAGCAGGGTGCAGAAGCTCAGGGCGTGCAGGAACCGGCGCTGCCCGATCCAGCGCCGGCGCTCGACCAACTCGCGCTGCATGACCGCGATCTGCCCGGCCGGACCGCCGAAGGTCTGCAGCGAGATCGCGAACCAGGCGCGCACGGCGTCGCGGAAGGGGACGACGTCCTGCACCGGCGACGAGTCGGGGGTCCGCACGCGCACATCCCACCACCCGGGGCCGCGGTGGGTCAGGCCGGGACGCCGACCAGCCGGCTCCACACCGTCTTTCCGCCGGGACGCGTCCGCACGCCCCACTCGTCGCTCAGCACGTCGACCAGGCTGATGCGCGGACGCCCCCCGGGCGGCGGGACCAGGTCGCCCGGGTCGGGGTCTCGGTCGGTGACCTCGATCGTCGCGGCGGCGCCGTCGCAGTCGAGCCGCACGTCGACCGGCGGCGAACCGTGCCGGACGGCGTCGGCGACCAGCTCGCCCAGCACCATCTCGGCCTGGGGCCGCAGCACGTGGAGGTGCTCGATGCACCAGGCCTCGTCGAGGAACCGACGGGCCTCGCGCGCGGCCGAGGTGTCCATGACCAGGGTCGTCCTGGCGGAAGGGGTCTCGGTGCACACGTCACGATCCTGACCGCAGACCCGCGACGTCGCACGCCGAGCAGTTCGCCCGCGTGGGTCAGCCGTCGTGCAGGGCCTTCTGCAGCGCGGCCCACCACAGGCGGCGGTCCTCCGGGTCGTCGCGCTGGTCGACGATCTCCTCGGTGCGGGTGTCGTCGACGCCCAGGTGCGCGGGGAGCGCACGGAAGCGCCCGCCCGCGGACGCGTCCTCGTCGATGCGCTGCTGCAGCTGCTCCGCGGCCATGGCGTCAGTGTGCGACGTCGGACGGCGCCGCGCCAGTGCCCGGCACCCGCTCGGGTGCGGGGACGCGGAGCAGGCGGGCGCCGCCGCCCGCCACCAGGACGACCCGGTCGCCGTGCTCGCGCTCCAGCTCGAGCAGCCCGTAGCCGCTCACGAAGGCGGCGGGACCCACCCGGCGGGCCTCCTGCCGGCCCTTCCACCAGTGCACGACGAGCCTGCCGTCGACGACCTCGAGCCGGGCCGGGTCGTCGTCCACGTCCCAGGCCGCGTACTCCCCTGCGACCCATCCGATGTCGCCGGCGGGGTCGAACGGCACCGACGAGAAGCGCTGGTACGGCTCGCCATCGAGGACGAGGTGCCGCGCGGTGCCGTCGTCGGCGCGGACGACGCCGATTGGGGTGCCGTCCCAGACGGGGCCGTCGGGCGCGAGCTCGACCGGGGCCGAGCGGTCCTCGGAGGTGAGCACCACCCGGCCGTCGACCTCGGCCACCTCCACCGTCCCGGCGTGGACGTCGAGCCAGGTCCCCACCAGACCGTCGAGCCGCACCGGCGCCGGGCGCGGCTCGGGCGGGCAGGCGCACGAGGGTCCCGCGCCGTCGACCGCCCACCGGTGCAGCACCTCCATGAGCGCCCCCGTGCCGCGGCCGTCGTCCCAGCACGACTGCACGACCACCGCGCGGCCGTGCTCGGGGAACGCGGTGACCAGGCAGTTGTACGAGGCGAGCAGGCCGCCGTGACCGACGGCGCGGTGCCCGCGCCAGTGGCCGGTGTAGAGGGCGAGCCCGTACCCCGACTCGAAGCCGCTGGTGTGGCGGCTCGTCCACGGCGTGCGCAGCTCCTCGAGCGCCGCCTCGGGCAGGAAGACCGACCCGTCGGCGGCGCGGCCGTCGACGAGCACGGCACCGAGGCGCGCCAGGTCGAGGGTCGACCCGAGGCCGAAGCCGGCGGCGTTGCCGTCGCGGTTCTGCGGGAACCGGTGCTGCACCACCGGCCTGCCGTCCCCGCCGGTGCCGTGCGGCAGCGCGAGCGGGTACGTCGCAGCGACCCCGAGCTCGAAGGTGGTGCGCCCCATGCCCAGCGGCGCGAGGACGTGCTCGGCCACGGCGTCCTCGTAGGTGCGGCCCGTGACCACCTCGGCGACGTGCGCGGCGAGCACCAGGACCGTGTTGCTGTAGCGGTGCACCTCGCCCGGCTCGCCCGAGAACCGGTACCGCGCCAGGTCCTCGTGCACGAAGCGGCGCAGCGCGGCCGCGTCCGAGGCCCCCTGGTCCTTGCCCCCGCTCGGCAGCCCGGTCGTGTGGCTCAGCACGTGCCGCAAGGTGATCCGGCGCCCGCGGGCGGGGTCGTCGCGGAACGCGAGGTCGGGCAGGTGCTCGACCACCGGCGCGTCGAGGTCGAGCAGCCCCTGCTCGCGCAGCCGCAGCACCAGCAAGGCGGTCAGGGTCTTGCTGATCGAGCCGAACGCGAAGAGCGTCCCCGGCGAGACCTCGCCCGCGCCGTCCCCCGCCGAGGTGCGACCCCAGCCGCGCGCGAGGACGGTGCGCCCGTCCTCGACGAGTGCGGCGGCGACGCCGACGTACCCGCCGTCCGCGAGCGCGGTCGACACCAGCTCGTCGACCGCGCGGTGCACCGGGTCGGCGTCGTCGAAGCGGGTGGCCCAGGCGTCGTCGCTCACGCCGGGCACCGTACGGGGGCGGGCGCCGGCGGGCGCGCGACTTCGCGCGCGGCGCACCGCACCCATCGCGGACGACGACCGGACGACGCCCGGGCTCAGCCGCCGACGGGACGCACCAGGTTGTCGACCAGCCGGTCGGCGAACGCCTCGTCGAGCGGGAGGCTGGGCAGCAGCAGCCGGTGGTAGCAGGCGCCCCACAGCTGGTCGACGACCGTCTCGGCGTCGACCCAGGGGGCGAGCTGCCCGGCGTCCCGGGCAGTCTCCATCCGCTCGACGGCCAGCCGACGGCGCGGCCCGGCGTACGTCGCCAGGTAGGCCTGCATGAGCGCGTCGTCGTGCTGGGCCTCGGCGATGAGCCCGCGAATGACGGGCCCCGCCTGGGTCGTGGTGAGCAGCGCGACGAACGCGTGCAGCTGGCTGCGCAGGTCGCGCTCGAGGTCGCCGGTGTCGGCGAACTCCAGCGCGGGCTCGACCGCGGCGAAGTAGCCCTCGAGCGCGAGCGCGCCCTTGGACGGCCAGAGCTTGTAGATCGTCACCTTGCTGGCGCCGCTCTCGGCGGCCACCCGCTCGATCGTGAACCGGCCCATCCCGTCGTCGAGCAGCAGCCGGCCCGCCGCCTCCAGCACCTCCTGCCGCACCTGCTCGGTCGGCCGTCGCCCGCGTCCCACTGCGCCTCCTTGATTTGAACGCACCGTTCACTTACGTTCTAATGAACTCAGCGTACACATCTGGTGCGCGCTGGACCGCCCGAGAGGCAGGAGACGTCATGACCACCACCACCGCAGGCACCACCACCGGCCCCCGGCAGCGGGTCGCCCTCGTCACCGGAGGGTCCGGCGGCATCGGCGCGGCCGTCGTGCGGCAGCTGGCCGCCGACGGGTTCGCCGTCGCGGTGCACTACGCCGGCAACCGCGACGCCGCCGAGGCCGTCGCGGCCGAGGCCCGCGAGGCGGGCGCCGCCGCGCTGGTCGTCGGCGGCGACGTCGCCGACGAGACCGCGATGGCCACCGCGTTCGACACGGTCGAGCGCGAGCTCGGCGGCCTCGACGTGCTCGTGCACACCGCGGGCGTCATGCGCCTCGCGCCCGTGGTCGACCTCGACCTGGACGAGCTCGACCGCATGCACCGCACGAACGTCCGGGGCACCTTCGTCGTGGCCCGCGAGGCGGCCCGGCGGGTGCGCGACGGCGGCGCGATCATCACCTTCTCGAGCTCGGTCGTGAAGCTCGCGCTCCCCGAGTACGCGGCCTACGCCGCCACCAAGGGCGCGGTCGACGCGATCACCGCCGTGCTCGCCAAGGAGCTGCGCGGCCGCGACGTCACCGTCAACGCCGTCGCCCCGGGCCCCACGGCCACCCCGCTGTTCCTCGACGGCAAGCCGCAGGAGGCCGTCGACCGGCTCGCCTCGATGCCGCCGCTCGAGCGCCTCGGCGAGCCCGCCGACATCGCGCGCGTCGTCGCGCACCTCGCCGGCCCGGACCGCTGGACGAACGGCCAGGTCCTGTACGTCAACGGCGGCATCGCGTGACCCCCACCACGACCGGACGGAGTTCGATCATGACCACCACCACGACCCCTCGCACCGTCCTCGTGACCGGCGCCTCCAGCGGCTTCGGCGCGCTGACCGTGCGCGCCCTGGCCGACGCGGGTCACACCGTCTACGCCGGGATGCGCGACACCGCCGGGCGCAACGCGCGCGCCACCGCCGACGCCCTCGCCTACGCGAGCGAGCACGGGGTGGTGCTGCGCCCGGTCGAGATGGACGTCGTCGACCAGCACTCGGTCGACGCCGCCGTGCGCACCGTCGTCGACGAGGCAGGCCGCGTCGACGTGGTGGTGCACAACGCCGGCCACATGGTGCTGGGCCCCACGGAGGCGTTCACGCCGGAGCAGCTGGCGCAGGTCTACGACACGAACGTGCTGTCGACGCAGCGGGTCAACCGCGCCGTGCTGCCGCACCTGCGGGCGCAGCGCGACGGCCTCGTGGTCTGGATCGGCTCGTCCAGCAGCCGAGGCGGCACGCCCCCGTACCTCGCGCCCTACTTCGCCGCCAAGGCGGGGATGGACGCCCTCGCGGTCAGCTACGCGGCCGAGCTCGCACGGTTCGGCGTCGACACCTCGATCGTCGTCCCCGGCTCGTTCACGGTGGGCACCAACCACTTCGCGAACGCCGGCCAGGCCACCGACACCGCGGTCGTCGACGCCTACGAGGTCGAGTACGCGGGCCTGACCGACCAGGTCGCCGCGCGGCTCGCCGAGCTGGCACCCGCCGACCAGGACCCGTCCGAGGTGGCGCGCGCCGTCGTCGACCTCGTCGGCACCCCGAAGGGACGCAGGCCCTTCCGGGTGCACGTCGACCCCGCCGACGACGGCGCGGCCGTGGTGTTCGCCGTGGGCGACCGCGTGCGCGCGGAGTTCTACCGCCGGGTCGGGTTGGAGGACCTGCTGATCCCGGTGGGCTGAGCGGCCGCCCCCGCCGCCCGCTCGAGCGAGGCGCCCTCGACGTCCACGTCCGGGAGCACCCGCGCGAGCGGGCGGGGCAGCCACCACGCGCTGCGGCCCAGCAGGTGCATCACCGCGGGGACGAGCAGGAGCCGCACCAGGAAGGCGTCCACCAGGACGCCGAAGGCGAGGGCGAAGCCGAACGAGCGGATGATGACGGCGTCCGAGCCGATGAAACCGGCGAACACGGCGACCATGATGATCGCGGCGGCGACGACGACGCGCCGTCCGGCCCGGACGCCGGCCGTGACGGCCGTGCGGGCGTCGGTGCCGTGGGCCCAGGCCTCGCGCATGCCCGAGACCAGGAACAGCTGGTAGTCCATCGCCAGGCCGAACATGATGCCGATGACGATGGTCGGCAGGAAGCTCAGCACCGGCCCGGGTGTCGTCACGCCGAACAGCGTGGACAGCCAACCCCACTGGAACACCGCGGTGATCGCGCCCAGGGTGGCGAACAACGACAGGACGAACCCGAGGGTCGCGGTCAGCGGCACCAGGAACGAGCGGAAGACCACGACCAGGATCAGCAGCGACAGCCCCACGACGAGCCCGAGGTAGCCGGGCAGGGCGCCGGCGAGCTGCTGCGACACGTCGATGTTGCCGCTCGCGCTGCCGGCCACGCCGTACCCCTCGGGGAGCGCGCGCAGGTCCTGCACCAGCTGCTCGGTCGACTCGCTGGTCGGGCCCCCTGCGGGCACCACCTGGAAGGCGAGCAGCCGCTCGTCGTCGGAGGCGCCGATCGGCGCGACCGCCACGACGTCCTCCTGGTCGGCGAGCTGCTCGGCGACCCGCACCTGCTCGGCCAGCTGGTCGGCGCCCGAGACCGGCTGGTCGAGCTCGGCGACCACCAGGAGCGGCCCGTTGGTGCCGGCGCCGAACGCCTGCTCGGTGAGCGAGAACGCCTGGTACTGCGTGGAGTCGACCGCCTCGGACGACCCGTCCGGCAGGCCGAGCCGGAGCGAGGCGGCGGGGACGGCGAGCAGCCCCAGCACGGCGACGCCGACCACCAGCGTGACCGCGGCCCGCCAGGTGGGCATCGGCCGCAGGCCCGCCTGCGCGGCCGCCTCGGCCTCGTCGTCGGCGTGCCGCTGCTCCTCGGCGGCGTCGTCGTGCCGGTCGTAGAACTGCCGCTCCCTGCGGCGCAGGGCGCGGGTGCCGAGCAGCGCGAGCACCGCCGGCGTGAAGGTGACCGCCATCGCCACCGCCACCAGGACGCAGAACGCCCCGACCGTGCCCATCAGGCCGAGGAAGCCGATACCGGTGACGTTGAGGGCGGCGAGCGCGATCACGACGGTGAGCCCGGCGAAGACGACCGCGTTGCCGGCGGTGCCGGTCGCCAGCGCGATCGACTCCGGGACGGCCATGCCGTGCAGCAGCTGGCGCCGGTGCCGGTTCAGCAGGAAGAGCGAGTAGTCGATGCCGACCGCCAGACCGAGCATGACGCCGAGGATCGGCGTGACGGAGAGCATGTCGACCACGCCCGACAGCGACAGCGCCGCGGTGACGCCGACGCCGACGCCGACCAGCGCGGACACGATCGGGATCGCCGCGGCGAGCGCGGTGCCGAGCACCACGAGCAGGGTGATGGCGGCGACCGCGAGGCCCGCGGCCTCGGCGGGGCCGAAGATCTCGGGCACCTCCTGGACGAGGTCCTGGCTGAGCGCGACCTGCACGCCGGGCAGGTCGGCGTCGAGCAGCTCGGCGGCGACCGCCTCCTTGGTCTCCGGCGTCACCTCGAGCAGCGGCTGCGCGAACTGCACGACGCCGAGCGCGGTGGCGCCGTCGGTGGAGACCTGCCGGACCTCCTGCGAGACGGCGAGCAGGCGCGCACCGAGGTCGGCCTGGCGCGCCTGGTCGTCGAGCTGCGCGCGGCCGGCGTCGAGCTGGGCCTGCTGCTGCTCGAGCGCGGCGAGCTGCGCGGCCACCTCCGGGCTCTGCTGCGCCTGCGGCGGCAGCGCCTCGAGCTGCGTGCGCCCCGCGTCCAGCTGCTGCTGACCGGCGTCGAGCTCGGCCCGGGCGGCCTCGAGCTGCTGCTGACCGGCGGCGAGCTGGTCGGCCTGCTCCTGCCGCTGCTCGGTCGTGGTGAACGGGTCGACCGTGCCGGTGACGCCCTCGACGTCGGCGACGCGGGTGAGCAGGTCGGAGATCCCGGCGCGCTGCTCGTCGGTGAGCTCCGCGTCGTCCTCGGCGTGGAAGACCACGGTGCCGCTGCCGCCGCTCGCGTCCGGGAACTCCTGCGCCAGCTGGTCGACGACCTTCGCCGTCGGGGTGCCGGGCAGCGTCACCTGCGCGGACAGGGTGCCCCCGAACGCCAGGTAGCCGGCGACGCCGAGCGCGAGCAGCACCCCCCAGACCCCGAGCACGGTGCGGGGGCGGTGCGCCGCGAGGGAGCCGAGCGAGGACAGCCAGCGGGCCACGTCAGGGGCCTTCCGTCGAGGGGGTGGGGTCGGGGGGTGCGGTGCGGCGGTCGACCGCGAGGGGTGCGCCGAAGCCGTGCCGGACGAGGCGGAACAGGTCGGCCAGCAGCGAGGCGAGGCGGGCGCGGCTGGTGCGGCCGAGGTCGCCGCCCGTCTCGTCCAGCCAGGTGGCGGCCACGACCGCGGCGCCGTTCATGACGGTGGTCGTCAGCAGCTCGACCTCCAGGGGCGCGAGCTCGGGGTAGCGGGCGCGCAGCCGCCCGGCGGCGCCGGCACCGAGCTGCTGCAGCGCCTGCTGCCGCACCCGCTCGGCGACGGCCTCGCGGCCGGGCGCGGTGAAGACCCGTCCCAGCCGGCTGATCACGTCGGCGACGTCCGTCGACGACAGGGACGCCTCCAGGTCGTCGAGGGGGCTGACCCGCTCGGAACCGGCGCCGAGGTCGTGCCCCACCGCCGCCACGGCCTCCTCCAGCTCGGCCTCGGCGCACGCGACCACGACGTCCTCGAGGTGGGCGAAGTGGTTGAACACCGTGCGGCGCGACACCTCGGCGCGGGCGGCGAGGTCGTCGGTGGTGAAGCCCGTGGGCCCGCGCTCGTCGACCAGCTGGCGGGCGGCGGCCACCAGGGCTGCGCGGTGACGGACCTTGAGCGCCGTGCGGCGGTCGGTCGCGGTGGTCACTCCGTCATTCTGCACTCAGTGCAACTAGTTGCTGCAGGCGGGTCACGGGCCTTGGCCGCACCCGCCCGCCGTGGTTCACTCGATCGCGTCGCCGGACCGGCGACGCCCCCTCTCCCTGCAGGTGGTCCCCGGATGGCTCAGGCGCGACGTCGGCACGCCGCGCGTCCGCTCCCCCGCCGCCGCGACCCCCGCCGGCTCGGCGCCCTGCTCGTCCTGGTCGGCCTGGCCGGCCTGGGCGCCGTCGCCGGGCCCGTCTCCGGTCCGGACGTCGCGCTCGCGTCGGGTCAGCAGGCGGCGGTCGGCGCAGCAGCCGTCCCGCAGGAGCGCCTGGCACCTCGTCGGGTGTCGCGCGACCAGGCGCGTGCGAGCGTGGTGCAGGCGGCCGCCGACGCACCCGTGGCCGCCGTGAGCGCGCCGCTCGCGGTGCCCGGCTCGACCCCCGGGTACGCCCAGGACGAGACGGCCGTCGTCGCCGACCCGGCGCGCGGCGCGGCGGTCCTCGCCCGGCTCGACCGCGGGGCTCGCGTCGACCTCACCGGCCGCACCGAGGCCGGGTTCGCCGAGATCGTCGTGAACGGCGTCACCGCCTGGGTGCGGGCGGCCGACACCGGCGCGAACCCGCCGCCGGCGGAGGTCGAGGAGGCCGCTGGCGACACTGTCGTGGCGAGAGGCTCTGTGCCGCAGGGGGTGTCGGGTGAGCCGTGCCCCGGCGGCAGCGCCGTCGAGAGCGGCCTGCGCGCCAGCACGATCACGACCTACCGCGCCGTCTGCGCGGCCTTCCCGGGCCTCAGCTACGGCGGCCTGCGTCCCGGTGACGACGGGGAGCACGGGACGGGCGAGGCGCTCGACATCATGGTCGACCGGGCCACCGGCGACCGGGTCGCCGCGTACCTGCAGGAGAACGCCGGCCGGCTCGGGGTCGACAACGTCATCTGGCGCCAGCGCATCTGGTTCGTCGGCGATCCGTTCACGCAGTGGAAGGCGATGGCCGACCGCGGCTCGCCGACGGCGAACCACTACGACCACGTGCACGTCGGGACGCGCTGACGCCCTACGTCCCGGCGGCGGGGCGCGCCTCGGGCGGTGCGACCAGGAGCCGCTGCAGCCACCCGACCCGGGCCGCCCGGGCCCGCACCGACAGCTCGGCGTCCGGGGCGAGGAAGTCGAAGCCGTGGACGCCGCCGGGCCACACGTGCAGCTCGGCCTCGCCGCCGTCCGCCCAGATCCGGCGCGCGAGCTCGACGTCCTCGTCGCGGAAGGTCTCGGCCGACCCGACGTCGACGAAGGCGGGCGGCAGCCCCCCGAGGTGCTCGGCACGCGCCGGGGAGGCGTAGCCCGGGACGTCGTCGCCGCCCGCGCGACCGGGGAGGTAGGCGTGCCACCCGGTGGCGTTCGCGGTGCGGTCCCAGGACCCGTGACCCGCCATCTGCCGCGCCGAGTGCGAGTCGTTGCGGTCGTCCAGCATCGGGCAGACCAGGAGCAGGCCGAGCGCGCGCGGCCCACCGCGGTCGCGGGCGAGCAGCGCCGTCGCGGCGGCCAGGCCCGCCCCGGCGCTGACCCCGGCGAGCACGACCCGGTCGCCGTCGAGCTCGAGCGAGCCGCCGTGGCCCGACACCCACTCGAGGGCCGCGTAGGCGTCGTCGACGGCTGCGGGGTACGGGTGCTCGGGGGCGAGCCGGTAGTCGGGCGAGACGACGGCGCACCCGGTGGCGTGCGCCAGCTGGGCGGCCCAGGCGAGGTCGTCGTAGGCCGTCCCGGCCACCAGGCCGCCGCCGTGCAGGTGCAGGAGCACCGGTGGCGGCGCGGCGGTCGCCGGCGGGCGCAGCACGACGAGCGGCACCGGTGCCGCGGCACCACGGGCCGGCACGGCGTGCTCGGTCAGCGCGAACGTGCCGTCCAAGGTCACGGCGTCCAGGTCCGGCGCGGGTGCCCGGTCGCGGATGCCGGCGATCTCGTCGGCGTGCAGCGCGGTGACGACGACGTCGGCCTGCTCGGTGAGGGCCCGCGCGATCTCGGGGTCGATCGGCGGCCGGCTGGTGGCGGTGGTCATCCCTTGAGAGATCCCTGCAGGAGGGCGGCGACGAAGCGGCGCTGGAAGACGAGGAAGAGGATCAGGGTCGGGGTCAGGATCAGCAGCGAACCGGCGCACAGCAGCGGGATGTCGGTGCCCCACTGCCCCTGGAAGGCACCGAGCGCGCCGGCCATCGTCCGTCTGGCCGGCTCGTCGACCAGCACGACGGCGAGCAGGAACTGGTTCCAGGTCCACAGGAACAGCAGGATCGCCAGGGACGACAGCGCGGGCATCGACAGCGGCACGTGGATGCGCCAGAACAGCTGCCACGTCCCGGCCCCGTCGATGCGAGCGGCCTCCGACAGGTCCGGCGGCAGGGTGACGAAGTGGGCGCGCATCCACATCACCGCGAACGGCATGTAGAGGCCGATCAGCGGCAGCACGATGGCCCACCGCGTGTTCAGCAGACCGAGGTCACGCATCTGGTAGTAGAGCGGGATGATCACGCCCTCGAACGGCAGCGTGAGCCCGAGGACGAACGCGATGAAGACGACGCGCCCGCCGGGCGGTCGCAGCTGGCCGAGCGCGAAGCCCGCGAGCGTCGCGAACAGCAGAGCCGCTGGGACGACGCCGATCTCGATGAGCACGCTCGACAGCAGCAGCCGGGCCATGCCGGACGACTGGAACGCGGTGACGAAGTTCGCCCACTGCGGGTCGTCCGGCCACTCGAGCCCGGACGGGTAGGTGCCCTGCGGGTGCAGCGCGGTCGCGAACAGGCTGACGAACGGCATCACCGTCACCACCATCAGCACGACCAGCAGCACCCGGCCGACCCACGTCTCGCGGGAGGACACGATCACGACTTCCCCTCCCGGTTGAACCACTGCAGGGGCAGCACGACGAGCAGCACCAGCACCATGAGCGCCACGGCGAGCGCCGAGGCCATGCCGACCTCGCGCTGGAAGAACGCCAGGTAGTAGATCTGCAGCCCCGGCACGAGCGTGCTGTTGCCCGGCCCGCCCTGCGTGGCGATGTAGACGATGTCGAAGCTGGCCAGTGCGGCGATGATCGTGATGGTGAAGCAGATGACGACCTCCTGCCGCAGGCTCGGCAGCGTGATCGAGACGAACTCGCGCAGCGGCCCGGCACCGTCGATGCGGGCGGCCTCGTAGAGCGAGCCGTCGATCTTCGACATCCCGGCCAGCAGCAGCAGCATGCACAGGCCGAACAGCACCCACGCGCCGATCACGCCGACGGCCGGCAGGGCCGTGCCGAAGTCACCGAGCCAGGCGCGGGTGAGGCCTCCGAGGCCCACGAGCCGCAGCACCTGGTTGACCAGGCCGTCGGTCGACAGCTGCCAGCTCCACATGATGCCCGCGGCGACCAGCGGGATGATCTGCGGCAGGAAGATCACGGTGCGGGCGACGACGGCCAGCCGGCTCGTCGCGATCTTGCGGATCGTGTTGGCCGTGAGCAGCCCCAGGGTCACCGGGACGAGGCTGAAGAACACGATCAGCTCGAACGCGTTGACGATCGAGCCGGACAGGCGCGGGTCCTCGAACAGCGCGGCGTAGTTGGCGAGACCGACCCAGGTCGAGGCGGTCACGCCGTTCCAGTCGTAGAACGAGTACTGCACCGTCAGGCCGATCGGCCGCAGCACGAAGACTCCGTACATCAGGGCGGCGGGCGCGATCAGCGCGAACGCGACGAGCGCGTCCCGCCGGCGCCGTGCCCGACGGGCACGGTCGCCGGCGAGCGCCACGGCCTCCACGGAGGGGTCGCGCCGGCTATCCGCCCCGCGACCGACGGCGGGGTCGGACAACCGTTGCGTCATGGAGCCGTCAGCCGCCGATCTGGCTCTCGTAGTCCGCCTGCACCGCCGTCAGCAGACCGGCGGCGTCCTGCTCCCCGGCCACGAGCTTCTGCAGGTTCGGCGTCCAGCTCTGCGCGTAGATCGCACCGGTCGCGTTCGCGATGAAGTCCATCGCGCCGTCGACCTCGCCGATCTGCGCGCCGGCCTCGAGGGTCTGGGCGGTGACGGTGTCGGCCGCGACCTCGGGCATGAAGGCGTCGGCAGGACCCATCGGACGCGAGCCGCCGACCTCGACCGAGATCGTCCGGGCGGTCTCGTCGGTCGCCGCCCAGTCGAGGAACACCGCTGCGCACTCGGGGTGCTCGGCGTTCGCCGAGACGCCGTAGGTGAGCGGCGCGGACATCGCTCCCTGCGACCCGCCCTCCTCGGCCGGGGGCACCAGGAAGAATCCCGCCTTGCCCGCCATCTGGGTGTCGAGGTTCCCGGACTCCCAGTCGCCGTTGAAGATGAACAGGCTCTCGCCGCCGATGAAGCGGCTCATCATCGTGGCGTAGTCCATGGAGTTCACGTCGTCGGCGAAGTAGCCGGCCTCGACCCAGCGCTGCAGGTGCTCGGCCGCCTCGAGGTTGGTCGGCGTGTCGATGGTGGCACCGGGCTGCTGGAAGATCCACGAGTTGATGTCGGCCGGCGGACCGTACGCGGCCATCAGCCCCTGCAGCGGGAACGCGAGCCCGCCGGTGGCACCGCCGTTGAACTGCGCCAGCGGGACGATGCCCGCCGCCTTCGCGTCGGCCATGGCCTGGTCGAGCTCGTCGAGGGTCGCGGGCGGCTCGGTCATGCCGATCTGCGAGGCCAGGTCCTTGTTGTAGAAGATGCCGGTGAGCGAGGAGTTGAGGCCCATCGCGTACAGCGGGCCGTCACCGCGACGGCCGTCCTCGTCGACGCGCATCTGCTCCAGCTGCGAGGCCGGCCACTGGTCCCAGCCCAGCGCCTCGGCGTACGGGTCGAGGTCGAGCAGCAGGCCGTCGGCGGCCAGCTCGGACACCTGCGGCAGGCGCATCAGGTCCGGCGGGTCGTCGGACAGCACCCGCGGCGCGTTCTGGGTGATGACGGCGAACTGGTCCTCGCGGATGTCGAAGGTGACGTTCGGGTTCTGCTTCGTGAACTCGTCCATCAGCGCCTTGGGGAGCGGGAAGCCGGTCTCGATGTAGGCGCTCAGCTCCACCGGGTCGTCGCCGCAGCTCGGGCCGTCCTCGGCGAAGGTCGGGGCCGCGTCGTCGCCGCCGCTGGGGGCGGGGTCGCTGCCGGGTCCGCTGCAGCCCGCGAGCACGAGCGCGCTGCCGGCGAGCAGCGCGAGGGCCGCCACCCGGCCCGGGGTCCTTCCACCACGTCGAGACACCGGTGTCTCCTTCCGATCTACGTCGCCGCCCCGGGGAGTCCGGGAGGTGTGCTAAATCGTGTTAGCAGTGGCAGTGTCGGCCCGAGCGCCGCACCTGTCAAGCGTCCCGCCGACGGCGCCGGGACGGCGGTCACGACCTGGTTACGATGTGCCCGGCAGAGGGGGTCCGATGGGACGACAGCGGGTGACCCTGGCGGACGTCGCCAGGTCGGCGGGGGTGTCGTCGCCGACCGCGTCGCTCGTGCTGTCCGGACGCGGCGACGAGCTGCGCATCTCCGACATGGTGCAGCAGCGCGTGCGCTCGGTCGCGACCTCGCTCGGCTACCGACCGAACATCGCCTCGATCGGGCTGCGCAAGGGCACGACCCGCACGCTCGGCTTCGTGTCCGACACCGTCGCGACGTCGCAGCTCGCGGGCGACATGATCAAGGGCGCGCTCGAGGCGGCGCGCGAGCGCGGCTACATGCTGTTCATCGGCGAGGACGAGGGTGACGACGCCGTCGAGCGCCAGCTGCTCGACGCGATGCTCGACCGCCAGGTCGACGGCATCGTGCTGGCGTCGATGTACACGCAGCGGCGGCGCGTGCCCACCCGGCTCGAGCAGGTGCCGGCCGTGCTGCTCAACGCGCTGCCGCAGGGCCGCCGGCGCGGCGTGCCGGTGGTCGTCCCGGACGAGCTCGAGGCGGGCCGGGCCGCCGCCCGGTTGCTGCTCGCGGCCGGCCACCGCGAGATCCACCTGGTCGGGGCGGGTCCCACGCCGGACGACGTGCCCGAGGGCGGCGTCGCCGCCGCCGAGCGGCTCGCCGGCATCCTCGAGGTGCTGGGCGAGGCCGGGCTGGAGCCCGCGAGCGGGCGGCTCCACGCGGCGTGGCACCCGCCCGAGGGCTACGAGGCGATGCACGCGGTGCTCGACCGGCCGCGCCGCGGCGGCCGGGCGCCGGGTGTGGTCACCTTCAACGACCGGCTGGCGATGGGCGTCTTCCAGGCGGTGCAGGAGCGTGGCCTGGCCGTGCCGGCCGACGTGGGCGTGGTGTCCTTCGACGACCACCCGATCGCGGACTGGCTGCGGCCGGGCCTCACCACGTTCGCGATCCCCCACCACGAGCTCGGACGCCGCGCCGTTCACCTGCTGCTCGACGCCGTAGCGTCCGGGCCCCCTGCGCGGGCGACGACCCACCGGGTGCCGATGCCGCTGCGCCTGCGCGGGTCGGTCGCCACCCGGGTCTGACCCGTCCGCGCGCGGGACGGGGCCGGGACGTCGCGCGCACGTCCCGACCCCGCACCGTCAGCGCCGCTCGCTCACTGCGCGAGCAGCCACCGCAGGATCGACGGGTCCTCGTAGGTCGGGGCCGCCGCCAGGTGCTGGTCGGGCTCGTAGAAGGCCGCCAGCGGGTACTCGGTGTACTTCACCAGCGCCGTCGCCTGCGCAGGCGTCTTGCCCGCGGCGACGTACGCGGCCCAGATCCGGTTGAACGAGGTCTGGCCGGTGGTCACGACCGGCAGCAGGTGGTCGCCGGTGCCGTGGGTGACCCACACCGGCGTCTCGGACGCCGCGATCGCCTGTGCCTGCGCCTCGCTCGCCACGAACCCGCCCGTCACGAGCGCCGCGTCGAACAGGCCGGGGTGGTTCTGCAGGGTCGCCCAGGCCAGGGTCGAGCCGTACGACACGGTCGAGGCGTAGATGCGGTCCTGGTCGACCGAGTACTGCTGACCGAACTGCGCGAGCAGCTCCACGACCAGGTTCGACTGCGCGGCCGGCGTCCCGGTGCGCCGGTTCTGCGGGGCGATCACGATGACGTCCTCGTCGGTGCCCGTCCAGGACTCCTGCAGCCACGCGACCGCCGGGATGTCCGAGACCACCTGCACGCCCTCGTTGTTCGTCCCGTCCGGGGCCTCGATGTAGCCCTGACCGAACCCCGGCAGGATGACCAGCAGCGGGTACGCGCGCGAGGGGTCGTAGTCCTCCGGCACGTGGTACGCGTACGGCAGCACGGTGCCCGTCGAGCCGGTGAAGCGCTCGTAGGTGAAGTCGTCCGCCAGCACGTTCACGGCGGGCTGGGTGGGGGCGTACTGGGTGAGCGACGGCCGCGCGAGCACCGGGCCGCGCCCCTGGCCCTGCCCGACGAGCCCGTGCACCTTGTCGTTCTGGACGACTCGCGTCTGGAGGTCGGTGTTGACCTTGACTCCGCCCTGCCAGGCGATGATGGTGCTGCCGCCCGGGTCGCGGGGCGCGAGCTCGACGATGACGTACCGGCCGCGGTCGGACTGCTTGTCGGCCTCGAGCGACGGGGTGTCGTTGGTGTAGACCGCCGTCACGGTGCGGTCCGCCCGCTTGGTCGGGTCGGTGAGGTCGGCGATCGGGTTGAAGCGGAAGTTGTAGAGGCTGTCCGAGACCGTGAAGCTGCCGGTGTCCAGGTTGCTGGGATCGACCGCCTGCGAGTACTTCACGGCCACAGCCGTGACCTTCTGACCGTAGGAGAGCACCTCGGTGATGGGCACCACCTGCAGGATGCCGGCGGGCTTGGCTGCGGATGCGGCGCCGGCGGTGCCGCCGGCGAGGAGCAGTGCGCCGGCGGCCGCGCCGGCGACCAGGGCGACGCGATGACGTCTCGACATGAAAGAGCCTCTCTGGGTGGGGATGACGTTGTGAGGGTTGTCTCGGACGCGGGGGCGGCGCGAGCGGCGCCGGGTCACGGGTCGGTCGGCGTCGCACCTCCCACCCCGACGGGCGCGGGCCGGGTCGCCGCCGCGACCGCCGCGTCGATGCGCGCCTGCACCCGCGCGGCCGACCGTCGGCGGAGCACGCGGACGACGACCACCCCGAGCACGAGCGCGGCGAGCAGCACGAGCTGCGACCACGGCACGGTCCACACCTCGAACGACGACCGCGCGGTGACGAGCTCGACCGGTACGTCGTCCGCGCCGACGCTCGCGGGGGTGGAGGCGACCTGGCCGGACGACCGGAAGAGCGGCGCGACGGGCAGCCGGACGCTGACGGTCGCGCTCGAGCCGGGCAGCACCTCGCGCTGCTGCGCGGACGCGGTCGAACCGGCGAGGCCACCAGGGCCTGCGAGCGAGACCACCGAGTCGGCGCCGAGCCGGACGTTGCCGTCGTTGCGCAGGTCGAAGACGACGGTGACCTCGCCGCGCGAGAACGGGTTCCACGACGGGGAGTAGGTGGTGCGCACCGCAGCCGGGCCCAGGTCGGCACGCACGTCGCCGCCCACCCGCAGGTGCACCCGGACGCCCACCCGGGAGGCGAGCTGCACGCCGCCCCCGGCGTCGCCGACCAGCTCGGCCACGACACCGACAGGGTGGTCGCCCGGTGCGGCGTCGGCCGGTACGTCGATCCGGACGGGGACCACCACCGTCGAGGCGGGGCCGACCTCCAGCACCACCCCGCCGCCGGGACGGTCCCTGGCCCCGGCGACCGGTCCGACGGCGACCCACCCCCCGGCACCCTGGTCGGGTGCGTCGGCCGGCAGCAGGTCGAAGCCGCCGTCGGCGGTGACCGTCCCACCGCCGGCGTACACCGCGAACGTCGCCGGTCTGTCGCCGAAGTTGGTGACCGCGACCAGGTCGTCGACCCCCGTCCCGGCCTCGACCTCGTGGCGCAGCGAGACCCGGTCGTCCGGTCCCTCCGCCGTCGCGGGACGCAGCGCCCACGTCGTCGCCGGCGGCGTGGCCGCGCCGGTGAGCGCGAGCGCCCAGACCAGCGGGGTCAGCAGCAGGACGAGTCGCTTCGTCGTCGTGCGGTGCGTCGTGCAGTGCGTGACGTGCCTCGTGCAGTGCGTCGTGCGGGACATCGAGCGGGTCCTCCGGGGTGAGGCGTGGCCGACCGGGTCCGCCGGTCGGCCACGCCTCGATCTGGGTGTCGTCAGTCGACCGGGAACAGCGACACGGTGAGCATCCCGGTGTAGGTACCGGGCTGGGTGCCGACCGGTACCTCGAGCCGCAGGCCGGCGCCGAGCGACGCCGTGCCGTACCTACCTTGGGCGTCGGCCGAGGCGAGCCTGGCCGGCACCGCGAGGCCCGGACCGCCGTCGAGCGCGGTGCCCACGGTCGCGCCGGGCACCAGGCCCGGACGCGGGGTCAGCACCTCCGGCGTCCACCCGAGGTGGGCGGCCGAGATCGACTGCCCGGTGGACGTGAACGCGTCGGACTGCCCGCTGACCGCCCAGCCGCCCTGGCCCGCCTGCTCGCTGGTGCGCGAGTCGGTGACCGTGACCTCGGGCAGCTCGCCGGTGAACCGCAGCCGGTCGCCCGTGTTCTCGGGTGCCGAGAGCTGCACGGCGTCACCGAAGTCCGCCACGGTCATCGCGAGGACACCGTCCTCGCCCTCGGGGATCACTGCCTCGACCGGGATCCCGTCACGCAGGTCGGCGTTGCGCCACAGGTGGTCCCGGGCGTAGCTGGTGAACAGCTGCCCGGCCGTCATACCGTCGTGGGCACCGGGCACCTGGGCCGTCGACGCCGGCACGCCTCGCGAGCGGAAGCTCTCGGCGATGGCGTTCTGCCGGTCCAGCGTCCCCTCGAAGACGCCGTTGCCGAGGAACACCTCCATCCCGTTGGTGCCCACGGCGGCCGCGACCGCGTCGTACTGGGCCTCGGTGAGGGAGGGGTTGCCCGAGAAGTGGCCGTAGTAGCCGAACGTGGTCGGGTAGCTGCGCATGACCACGCCGCCGGTCATGCCGCCGTACGAGAAGCCGCCGTACGCACGACCCTCGCGCTCGTCGGAGACGTTGTACCGCTCCTCGACGAACGGCAGGATCGTCCGCACCAGGTTGTCGGCCGCGTTCTGCTGGTTGTACGACGCGAACCCGAGGCTGTCCCCGGTGAAGTGGTTGCCCATCGTGATCGCCACGGTGGGCTCGATCTCGCCGCGGGCCGTCATGTTGTCGAGGATGTACGGCACGCTCGCGGGGACCATGAAGTCGGTCTCGTCGCCGAAGATCCCGTGCGCCAGGTACACGACCTTGTAGGGCTCTGCCCGGTCCGGGTCGTAGCCCGGTGGGAGGTAGACGCCCAGGTAGTGGCCGTCGTCGCCCAGGATCGTCGTGTACTCGACGTACTGCACGCTTCCCCGGTCGGCGGGGTCGGCAGCCGGCAGCTCGTACCGCGCCCGCTGCTCGAGCACCGGGTCGTCCTGCTTCGGCGAGTAGGGCACTCGCACCGCGTCCAGGACGTCGTTGTTGCGGGTGCGGAACGACTGGTCACCGGGCGGACGGGGGTCGGTGGAGGCCGGGTCCCAGATCCGCTTGTTCTCCCAGCCGCGGGTGGGGTCCCACACGCGGTACCAGTAGCTGATCGCGCCAGCGTGCAGGGGCAGCGAGACCGACCAGTAGCCGTCCGCGTCCTTGGTCATGTCGCGCAGGAACTCGGTGCCACCCGAGTGGTAGCGGCCGGTCTGCCACGCCTCCGGCTGGTAGCGGGTCGTGCCGGACCCCAGCCCGAGCAGGGTGAGGTCGCCGGCGAGGCGGACCTGGGTGGCCTGCGGGTTCTTGTAGACGAACGTGACCGTGTAGCCGGTCGGCGAGCTGTCGTTCGCGGTGATGGTCGGACCCTCGGTGCGGGCGTCCGCGGCGAGGGCGGGGGACGCCGCGAGGACACCCACCCCCAGCGCCACCGACGCGAGCAGTCCGACGGTGCGTCTGACCGTGCGTCGCGTGCTCGTGCTGCTCACTCGATACTCCCTCGTACCAGGCGTGTGTCGTCGCGTGCTCCGGTCGGGCAGGACCGGTCCCGGGGTCTGCGTGCCCCTCTGCGTCCCTCCGTCCCGTCGTGGGGTCGCGCCGCGGACGGACGGAGCCTGCGCGGCGCACCGCGGCCCGGCTGACGACGTCCACGTCGCCTGGGAGCTCGCCGGCACGGGGGCCGGTGGGTTCGCGGACAGGGCGACGGCGATGGCTGGACCGGTGAGATTGCCCTGCTAAACCGCTTGAGCAGATCGCACGCTAGACCCGTTCGCGGCGACTGGTCAATGGTTGTCCGAAGTCGCGCCTTCGCCGGGTTCAGCGTGGGGCGCGGGGGCGGGCTGCGGCGACAGAGGCGCGGTCGGCGAGCGGCATGGGCAGGCGGTGGACGGTGCCGGGCCCGATCTCGACGACCGGCGACGTCCCGTCCCGCCTGCGCTCCACCGCCGAGACCAGCAGGTCGACGGCGCGGCGACCCATGTCGTAGTGGGGGATGGCGAGCGAGGACAACCCGGGGCGCAGCCACTCGGCGAGCTGGGAGTCGTCGAAGGAGACCACCGAGACGTCGTCGGGCACCCGCAGGCCGGACTCGCCCAGGGCCTGGTACGCCCCGAACGCGAGGCGGTCGTTGAAGCAGATCAGCGCGCGCGGGACCCCCCACGAGTCCACCAGGTCCCGGGTCGCCCGCCAGCCCTCCGGCGGGATCCAGTCGAGGCAGCGGTGGCCGGTGGCCGGCTCGAGCCCCTCGGCGGCGAGCACCTCGGTGATGCCCGCCAACCGCTCGCGACCCGCCACCGTGCCCGGCGGCACGTCGTGGGCGGACGGTCCGGCCCCGACCAGGTGGATCTCCCGGTGACCGGCCTCGAGCAGCATCCGGGCGGCGGCCCGCCCGGCCTCCAGCTCGTCGGGCACGACCGACGGGATCGGCGTCGCGTCGTGGCTCAGGGTGTTCAGCAGCACGGCGGGGACCTGGTCGAGCAGATCGGGCAGCACCCGCAGGTGGGTGAACATCGACGCGAGCAGAATGCCGTCGACCTGCCGGTCGAGCATCGCCTCCAGCAGCCGGCGCTCGGTCGCAGGGTCGCCGCCCGACTCGGCGGTGAACAGCATGAAGCCGTGGTCGAGCGCCGCCGACAGCGCGCCCTGGATCAGGTCGCCCGCGAGCCGGGAGGTCGCGACGGTGTCGGAGACGAACCCGAGCGTGCGCGAGGTACCGGTGCTCAGGCCGACCGAGACGATGTTCGGCCGGTACCCGAGCTCGTCGGCGGTCGCGCGGACGCGCTGCTGGACGGCCTCGGAGATTCGCAGGTCGCGGGCCCGTCCGGACAGCACGAGGGACGCCGTGGCCGAGGAGACGCCGGCGGCGGTCGCCACGTCGGCGAGCGTGATGCGCTTGCTCCTGGCCATGCCCCTCCTCCCGGACGACTGCGGGCACGCTACGGGTGCCGGTGACCCCGCGGTGGGGCGGGCCCGTCCGCTGCGGACCGGGGCGGCGGGGTCGGCGCCGGAACGGACCTGCATCCGGTCCGGTGTGGACCCGGCACCGACGCGTCGGTACGCGGTCGCGCTGCCACGCGCTCCCCGGCGGCCTCTACGATGAGCCGGGGAAGGCGGCCTCGTGCGGCTGCACCACCCGGGGCCTCTAGCTCAATTGGCAGAGCTGCGGACTTTTAATCCGTAGGTTGTGGGTTCGAGCCCCACGGGGCCCACCACGCCGACGTCCGCGTCATCCGGCGAAGTCGGCGACAGGCACGCCGGGCACGTCCGCCCGGACGGTGAACACCGCTCCCGCGCAACCGTCGTCGTGGTCGAGATCGAGCTGCGACGTCGTGACGTACAGCGTCCGCAGGTCGTCGCCACCGAGCGCGCACGCGGTCACCCGGGGGGTCGGCAGCTCGACGACGCGGTCGAGCTCGCCGGCGGCGGTGTACCGGACGACCGCGCCGCCGTCCCAGAGCGCGACCCACACGCCGTCGGCCTCGTCGACGGTCAGCCCGTCCGGCACCCCGCGCGGGGGCGTCGCGAACGGGATGCGTCCGGCGACCTCGCCGTCCGCGGTGGTCCGCAGCAGGTCGACGCGTCCGGTGCCGCTGTCGACGTAGTACGCCGTGAGCCCGTCGGACGTCCACCCGAGCCCGTTCGACGTGGAGACACCGCGCAGCACGGTGGTCACCGTCCCGTCGGGGTCGAGCCGGTGCAGCGCTGCGGTACCGGGCGTCTCCCCGAGGGTGCCGCACCAGTACCGGCCGTGCGGGTCGCACGCCCCGTCGTTCATCCGCGCGCCGGGGACGCCGCCGACGTCGGCGAGCACCCAATCGACCGTCCCGTCCTCGTCCAGCAGCGCGAAGCCGTGGTCGACCCCGAGCACGGCGCCGCCGCCGCGACGGGGGCGGGGAGCCGCGACCGCGTCACCGACGTGCGTCCGCACCAGCTCGTCCGGACCGACGAGGTGCACGAGGTCGCCGGCCAGCATGTCGACCAGGCGCAGCGACCCGTCGGGCCACCAGACCGGGCACTCGCCGTGGTGGAGGCGCCACTGCGTCAGCCGCTCCGCGACGTCGACCACCTCAGGACCCGACCCGCACCGCGGCCAGCTCGTCCGGCCGGGCCACCCCGAGCTGCCCGAGCGCCTGCTCGAGCACCTCCGCCACCGCGAGCGTCGTGGCGAGCGGGTGCAGCGGGCTCTCGGTCAACCCGGCCCGGACGCACTCCTGCACGTGCTCGAGCACGTGCACGTACCCGGCGCCGGTGGCCGGCACCCTGACGTCGCGGTCGCTCCCCGCCGCCGACCGCACGCCCAGCCCGGACGGCGACCACAGCGGCGCCTCGACCCGGACGCGACCCGCCGTCCCCTGCAGGACGGCGTCGTCCGGGGCGTCGCTGCTGAACGTCGCCGACAGCAGCGAGATCCCGCCGTCCTCGTGCGTCAGCAGCAGCCCGCCCAGCACGTCGACGCCGTCGTCCGAGACCTCACCCGCCGCGCGGACGGCGGCGACCGGCCCGAGCAGCAGGTGGGCCAGCCAGACCGCGTAGACGCCGATGTCGAGCAGCGCGCCACCGCCCTGCCGCGGGTCGTGCAGCCGTCCGCCCGGCACCGCCGGCACGACGGACCCGACCGAGGCGTGCAGCGCCCTCGGACGGCCCGCCTCACCGCTGCGGACGACGTCGAGCAGGGCGGCGGTCACCGGCAGGAAGCGCGTCCACATCGCCTCCATGCAGAAGACGTCCTGCTCGCGCGCCACCTCGACGAGCCGCTCCGCACCGGCGAGCGTCGCGGTGAGCGGCTTCTCGACGAGCACCGCCGTCCCCGTCCGCATCGCCGCGACGGCCGCCTCGAGGTGCGTCGTGTGTGGGGTGGCCACGTACACGACGTCGACGTCGGCGGCCAGGGCCCCGACGTCGGTGTACGTCGCCGCCGCACCGTGGGCGTCGGCGAAAGCCGTTGCGCCCGAGACGGTGCGCGAGCACACGCCGTGCACGACAGCGCCGGGGGTCAGCCGGAGGTCGCCGACGACCTTCGTCGCGATGGGGCCGGTCCCCACCACGCCCCAGCGCACTGCCGACGAGCTCACCCGGACGCCAGGCCGTTCCGCCGGATGACCTCGGCGTACCAGTGGGCGCTGTCCTTGGGCGTGCGCACCTGGGTGTCGTAGTCGACGTGGACGATGCCGAACCGCTTCGAGTAGCCGTAGCCCCACTCGAAGTTGTCGAGCAGCGACCACAGGTAGTAGCCGCGCACGTCGACGCCGTCGCCGATCGCCCGGTGCACCGCCCGCAGGTGGTCGTCGACGTAGGCGATCCGGTCGGCGTCGTGCACGGCGCCGTCGGCCGAGACGACGTCGGGGTAGGCGGCGCCGTTCTCGGTGACGTGCACCGGCACGCCGGGCGCCTCCTCGTGCAGCCGCACCAGCAGCCGGTGCAGGCCCTCGGCGTCGACCGGCCAGCCCATCGCGGTCAGCGGCCCTGCGGGCTCGGGGAACTCGACGTCCTCGCTGCCCACCCACGGGCTGTGCGTGCTCGCGCCGTGGCCGTCGGCCTCCTGGCGCTCGCTCGTGCCGTCCCACGCGCGGACGACCGTCGGCGAGTAGTAGTTCAGCCCGATCGCGTCGAGCGGCTGCTGCACCACCTCGAGGTCGCCGTCGCGCACGAACGCCCAGTCGGTGACGCCGGCGGTGTCGACCAGGACGTCGGCCGGGTACCGCCCGTGCAGCACGGGGTCGAGGAACACCCGGTTCTGCAGGCCGTCGACCCGGCGCGCGGCGTCGACGTCGGCCGGGGCGGCCGGGTCCTGCGGGCGCACCCAGGCCAGGTTGAGCGTGATCGCGACGGGGACGCCGGGCGCGTGCTCGCGCACGGCGAGCGTGCCGAGGCCGTGGGCCAGGTTGAGGTGGTGCACCGCCGCCAGGGCCGAGGCGGGCTCGGTGCGGCCCGGGGCGTGCACGCCGCTGGCGTAGCCCAGGTAGGCCGAGCACCACGGCTCGTTCAGCGTGATGACGGTGCTCAGCCGGTCGCCCAGCGCCTGCGCCACGACGGCCGCGTACTCGCCGAACCGCTCCGCGGTGCGGCGGTCGGTCCAGCCGCCGCCGTCCTCGAGCGCCTGCGGCAGGTCCCAGTGGTACAGCGTCGCGGCCGGCGTGATGCCCGCCGCGAGCAGCTCGTCGACCAGCCGGTCGTAGAAGCCCAGCCCCTGCGGGTTCACCGGGCCGAGCGCGTCCGGGGTGACTCCTGGCGTGATGCGCGGCCAGGCGATCGAGAACCGGTAGGACGCCAGGCCGAGCCGGCGCATCAGCGCGACGTCGTCGCGGTAGCGGTGGTAGTGGTCGTCGGCGACGTCACCGGTGTCGCCGCCGTGCACCTTGCCCGGGGTGCGCGAGAACGTGTCCCAGACCGACGGCGTGCGCCCGTCCTCGTCGTGCGCGCCCTCGATCTGGTAGGCAGCGGTCGCCGCACCCCAGACGAAGCCGGGCGGGAACGCGAGGTCCGCGACGTCCGAGGACGCCTGCGGCGCAGTGGATCGCGCGTCGACGGCGGTCACCCCTTCACCGCCCCGGCCATGATGCCGCTGACGATCTGACGTCCCAGCACGACGAAGACGACGATCACCGGCAGCGTGCCGACGAGCGTGCCGGCCATGATGATCGCCTGGTCGGGCACGTACCCGCTGCCGAGGTTCTTCAGCGCCACCTGCACGGTCGGGTTCGACGACACCAGCGCGATCACCGGCCAGAAGAAGTCGTTCCACGCGGCCATGAAGGTGAGCATCGCGAGCACCGCCATCCCGGGCCGGGCGATCGGCAGCACGATGCTCCACACCGTCCGCAGCGACGTGGCGCCGTCGACGCGGGCGGCCTCGATCAGCTCGTCGGGCAGGGCCTGCACGAGGTACTGGCGCATGAAGAAGACTCCGAAGGCGGTGACGAGCGAGGGCAGGACGACGGCGGACAGCTTGCCGGTGAGGTCGAGGGCGGCCATCACCTGGTAGAGCGGGACGATGCCGAGGGTCGGCGGGATCATCATGGTGCCCACCGTGATGGTGAACAGCACCTTCTTGCCGGCGAACCGCTGCTTGGCGAACGCGAAGCCCGACAGCGTGCACAGCAGGACGGTGGTGACGGTGATGATGCTGGAGACGGCCACCGAGTTCCAGATCGCCAGCCCGAGCGGCTGCGCCTCCCACGCGCTGACCACGTTGCGCCACAACCCGTCCCCCGGCGTGAGCGGTGGCGGGAACTGGTTCATCTCGGACATCGGCCGGCTCGCCGCGACGATCATGTAGTAGAAGGGCGCGAGGAACAGGAAGGCCGTCACGACCAGCAGGACGTACGCGACGGGTCCCGCCTGGTCGCCGCGGCGCGGCCGCCGGCGCGAGGGCCGGGTCGGGAGCGGTGCGGCCGCGGCGACGTCGCGGACGGGTACGGCGGTCATCGGGCTCCCTTGGCGTCTCGGGTCCGCCAGCGGGCGATCCCGGTGTTGAGCAGGACGAGCAGGACCACCAGGACGAAGGTGACCCAGGCGATCGTGGCCGCCCGTCCGAGCTGGAAGTAGTCCCAGCCCTGCTGGTACATGAACAGGCCGAGCGTCTGGTACTGGCCGAGCGCGCCACCGTTGGCCTGGCCGTTGCCGAACAGCAGCGGCTCGCCGAACAGCTGGGTCGCGCCGATGGTCGAAACGACGACGGTGAACAGGATCGTCGGGCGCAGGCCGGGCAGCGTGATGTGCCGGAACTGCTGCCACCGGTTCGCGCCGTCGAGCGCGGCCGACTCGTACAGGTCCTGCGAGATCGACTGCATCCCGGCGAGGTAGATCAGGGCGTTGTACCCGGTCCACCGCCAGGTGACGATCACCGCGATCGCGATCTGCGCCGACAGGTCGCCGTTGCGCCAGTCGATCGCGTCGACGCCGAACCACGACAGCACCCAGTTCACGAAGCCCGCGTCGCGCCCGAACAGCTGCGCGAACACCAGGGTGGACGCCGCGACCGAGGTGGCGTACGGCATCAGCATCGAGATGCGGAAGAAGTTCCGCACCACCATCCGGTAGTTCAGCAGGTGCGCCAGCCCGAGGGCGAGCAGCAGTTGCGGCACCGTCGACAGCACGCCGATCGTGATCGTGCGCCACAGCGAGTTGTAGAACTCGGGGCTGTCGAAGAGCCACCGGTAGTTCTCGAGCCCGACGAACACCATCGGCGAGCCGAGCTGGAAGTCGTTGAGGCTGATCCACGCCGTCCAGGCGAGCGGGAACAGCCCGAACGCGAGGAACAGCAGGAAGAACGGCGAGACGTACAGGTACGGGGCGGCGCGCAGCTCGAGGCGGAAGAGCCGGGCGCGCAGCCCCGCGGGGGCCTTCGGCGGTGGTGCCTGGGCGACCCGGACGCCGTCGGCACCCGCGCGCGGCGGGGTCTGGACAGCCATGACGGCCTCCTCGGTCGGGACGGATCGGGACGTGCGGGAGCGGGACGGACCCCGGGTGGGTGGACGGGCGCGCCGGTACGCGCCCGTCCACCCCGCGGGAGGTCAGCCCAGCTGGTTCTCGACGGCGCGCTGCGCCGCGGTCCAGGCGTCGTCCGGGCTCACGTCGTTGACCTCGACGGTCAGCAGCGCGTTGGTGATCTCGTTCTTCAGCACGCCGTCGTCCGGGCCCAGGATCTGGGTGGGCGCGGACGTGGCGATCTCACCGAAGATGCGCCCGATCGGTGCGCCGCTGAAGTACTCGTCGGTGGTGTCGGCGACCGCCTCGATCGCGGTGGTGTTCGAGGGGAAGTTGCCGCCGACAGCGAACACCTTCTCCTGCTGCTCGGGGGCGGTCAGCCACATCGCCAGCTTCACCGCCTCCTCCTGGTGCTCGGAGGCGGCGGGGACGCCGAGGTACGCGCCGCCCCAGTTGCCGGCCGCGCCGCCGGGCAGCGAGGTGACGCCCCACTTGCCCGAGCCCTCCTCGCCGGCCTGGCCCTTGATGTAGCCGATCATCCAGGACGGGCAGGCGATGGTCGCGAACGCGCCGTTGCCGAAGCCCGGGTTCCACTCCGGGTCCTCGAACTGGGCGAGCTTCGCGGTGAGGTCGCCCGCGGCCGCGGTGGCGGCCAGGTCGAACGCGTCCCGCACGGCGGGGTTGGAGTCGTAGACGAGCTCGCCCGCCTCGTCGTAGTAGATCTCCTCCTCGGTGGAGATGATCGCGTTGTAGAGGCCGCCGGCCGAGTCGGTCCACGCGCTCCCGGCGGGCGCCGAGGCCTTGTACTGCTCGCCGAGGGCGAGGTAGTCCTCCCACGAACCCATCTCGGCGGCCAGCTCGTCGGGGTCGGTCGGCAGGCCCGCCTGCTCGAGCAGGTCGGTGCGGTAGCAGATGCCGGTCGGCCCGATGTCGGTGCCGATCCCGACGACCTTGCCGTCCTCGGTCGTGGCGGCGTCCTGCTTGGCCTGGGTGTACTCGCCCAGCTGGTCGGCCGCGGCCGTCCCGGTGAGGTCGACCCACTTGTCGGCGAGCTCGGTCGTCGCGGTGCGGATGCGGGCGACCTCGATGCCCTGGATGTCGGCGGTGCCGCTGCCGGCGTTGAGCTTGGTCAGCAGCGCCGGCCAGTAGGTGTCCTCGCCCTGGGTCGTCTCGTACCGGATCGTGATGCCGGGGTTCTCGTCCTCGTACTGGTCGAACAGACCGGCCTCGTCGTACCCGAAGGTGCCGAACAGGCTCACGCTCAGCTCGATGTCGCCGCCGTCGGGGGTGCCCGCGGCCTCGCCGTCGCCCCCGCAGCCGGCGAGAGCCAGCATGGCTCCGGCCGTGACCGCCGCGGTCGCCATCCGTGCTCGACTCGTCCTCATGTCGATGGTCCTTCCGCCTCGCCGTCGAGGCACCTGGGGGCCGGCGTCACGATCGTGCCGCAGGATGCGAGAGCGCTCTCGCACCATCGCTCGCACAGACTCACCGACACTGCCAGGGCTTGTCAACGACTTCTGGCGACAAATGCGAGAGCGCTCCCGCGTTGCGTTCCGGTTCAGGCGGACGAGCGCACCACGAGCTCGGTGCGCAGGCGCACCAGCGACGGGGCCGTCTCACCCTCGTCCAGGGCGGCGACCACCGAGAGCGCCATCCGGCGCCCGAGCTCGGCGATCGGGTGGTGGACGGTCGTCAGCGGGGGGTGGGTCGCCTGCGCGAGCGGGATGTCGTCGAACCCGACGACCGCGACGTCGTCGGGCACCGCCAGGCCGCGCTCGGAGACGGCCCGCAGGGCCCCCGCCGCCATCAGGTCGCTGGCCACGAAGACGCCGTCGACGCCCCGCTCGCGGTCGAGCAGCTCGTGCATCGCGCGGTACCCGCCCTCGACGGTGTAGTCGCCGGTGACGACGTCGTCGTCGGACGGGACCAGCCCCGCTGCGACCATCGCCGACCGCCAGCCGGACAGGCGGTCGAGCGAGCCGGCCATGTCGGTGGGTCCGCTGATGGTGGCGATCCGGGTGCAGCCCCGGTCCACGAGCCGCTGCGTCGCGACTCCGGCCCCCTGCACGTTGTCGACCTCGACGACGGGCAGGTCCGCGGCCGCGGGGTCGAGCGAGCGGCCGGCGAGCACCACGGGGATCCCGAGCGCCGCGAGCCGGGCGGGCATGTCCTCGCTCCCGTGCAGCGACACGAACATCGCCGCGTCGAGGTGGCCGCCCGAGGCGAACCGCTCGAGCTGGTCGCGGTCCTCGTCGGTGGCCACCACGACGAAGACGAGCTGGAGCCGGTGCGCCGCGACGACGCGGTGCGCGCCCTTGAGCACGGCGGCGAAGAACGGGTCGGAGAAGAACTTCTCCTCGGGCTCGCAGACGACGAACGCGACGGCGTCGCTGCGCCGGGTGACCAGGGTGCGGGCGGCGGCGTTGGGCACGTAGGCCATCGACGCCGCGATCGCGCGGACGCGGTCGCGGGTCGCGTCGCTCACCCGGGCCGACCCGCGCAGCGCCCTGCTCGCCGTCGCCCGGGAGACACCCGCTGCGGCCGCCACGGACTCGAGCGTCGCCGGGACGCGCTGCCCTGACCCGACCATCCGCGGCGCCCCTCCCTGACGACCCGTCCGAGCGGACGGCGAGCGCCAGCGTAGTTGCGCCGCACCGGCCCGCTCACCCCGCGACGCGCTTCGGCGTACCGCCGGACGGGTCGTTCCGCGCCGACCGGGTCGAGCCGGGCACCGGCGCGCCGAGGAGCCGTGCGCCGTCAGCCGCCCTCGACCTCGAGCAGGCTGGGCACCACGACCACGTCGACCATCGCCCCCGAGCGCAGGACGGTGATCTCGAGCCGCTCGCCGACGGCGCCGCCGACCAGCAGCCGCTGCAGCCCCCGGGCGTCGTGCACGTCGGCGCCGCCCGCGCGCAGCAGCAGGTCGCCCGGACGCAGACCGGCCGACGCCGCCGGGCTGCCGGGCACGACCTCGACCACCGCCGCACCGGCCGCCCGGCCGGCCAGGGCGTGCCAGCGCGGCGGCACCGGCTGCGGCGACAGCACCAGGCCGACGTAGGCGCGCCGCACCCGGCCGTCGCGCACCAGGGTCGCGAGGATCTCGCGGGTCGTGGCGTTGACCGGCACCGCCAGCCCGAGCCCCGCTCCGGCGACCGCGGTGTTGATGCCGACCACCTCGCCCCCGGCGACGGCCAGGGCACCGCCGGAGCTGCCCGGGTTCAGCGCCGCGTCGGTCTGGATGACGTCCTCGACCACCCGGGCCGCCCGGCCGCTGCGGGTCGGCAGCGACCGGCCCAGACCCGACACGACCCCCGCGGACAGCGAACCCGCGAGCCCGTGCGGGTTGCCGATCGCCACCACCAGCTGCCCGACGCGCAGACCGTCGGCGTCCCCGAACCGGGCGGCCGGCGGCGTGGCGCTGCGGCTGCGAACGACCGCCAGGTCGGAGAGCGGGTCGGCGCCGACCAGGTCGATCTCGCTGGTCGCGCCGTCCGGGAAGGTCACGCGCCCGGTGCGCATCCCCGCCACGACGTGGGCGTTGGTGACCAGGTGCCGGTCGTCGGTGAGCACCACCGCCGACCCCGCGGCCGCGCCGCGGGCGGTCGTCACCGCCACCGCGGCCACGTGCGGGCTCACCTGCTCGGCGACCCGCGTCACCACCGCCGAGAAGACGTCGAGCGCGTCGCGACCGTCGTCGACCGTCCGTCCGTGGTCCACGCCGGTGCAACACCGGACCGGCACCCGGCGCATCCACCGTTCGCTGCGGGCGGACCCGTCAGTCCGCGGGCGCCAGCTCGAGCGCGCCGACGGTCTCGCCGAACAGCTCGCCCTCGGGGACGAAGCCGAGCCGCAGGTAGAAGCCCTCCGGACCGCCCTCGCCCTGCTCCCAGAGCACGGTGATGCGGTCGAACCCGCGCCGCCGCGCCTCGACGGCGACCTGCTCGACGGCGAACCGGCCGACGCCCCGCCCCTGCGCGGCCGCGGCGACGTTCAGCCGCCAGACCCCGGCCCGGAACGCCGCGACCTCGTTGCCCGCGTCGAAGTTGGCCATCACGAAGCCGACCACCTCGTCGCCGTCGAGCACGACCCGCGGCCACGCCGTCGGGTTCACGTACGCCTCGGCGACGGACTCTGCGACGGGGGCGACGAAGCGCTCCTGGCCCGGGGCCAACGCGATCCGCGTCGCGGCCGGCAGGTTGTCGACGGTCAGCTCGGCGAGCCGCAGCCCGCCCTCCTCGGTGGTCATCCGCCGACGCTACGACCGGTCGAGGACCGTCCCGGTCCGCTGCGGTCCGCTCGCGCCCCGGGCCCACGGACCGCAGAGTGGGAGGAACCCACCCGAACCGGAGGACACCGTGCACGAGACAGCCGACACCTTCATCCAGGCGCTGCACCGCCTTCACACCGACCGCGACGTCGACGGCCTGGTGGCGCTGTTCGCCGACGACGCCACCCTGCGCCGGGGCGACCGCCAGCACGAGGAGTCGGGCACCGACGGGGCGCGACGGTTCTGGACCGAGTACCGCGAGGTCTTCGACGACGTCCGGTCCGAGTTCCGCCCGACCATCTGCGACGAGCACGGGGCGGTGCTCGAGTGGACGTCGACCGGCACCCTGGCCGGCGGCGAGCCGGTGGAGTACAGCGGCGTGAGCGTCCTGCGCGGCACCGAGGACGCGATCTCGGACTTCAGCACCTACTACGACTCGCGGCCGTTCACCTCGACGACCTGACCGCCCCTACGCCGGGGCCTCGCGCAGCCGCACCGACAGGCAGGTCACGCAGCCCTCGAGCTTCTCGAACTCGCTGATGTCGACCACGACGGTGCGAAGACCCCTGTCCTCGAACAGCTCTCGAGTGCGCGGAGCGCTGGCCGCCATCAGGACGGTGCGCTCGTCGAGCACCACGACGTGCGACCCGCCCTCCTCCGGCACCGGGAGGAACGACGGCCAGACCGACGGGTCGTCGACGAGCGGCTCGTAGCCCACGACCGTCCCGTCGGGCAGCGCCGTCACGGCCGACTTCAGGTGCAGCACCTTCGAGACCGGCACCGCGACGACCTCGGCGCCCTCCGGGGCGAGCAGCGCCCGCAGTTGCTCGACGCCGGCGTCGTCCGTCCGGCCACCGACGCCGACCCACACGGTACGACCGTGCTTCAGCACGTCGCCGCCGTCGAGCGTGCCCGGCGCCTCGATGCGCGCGACCCGGTACCCGAGGTCGCGCAGCGCCCGCTCGGTGCCGTCGGTCTCGGGACGCCGCGACTCCGCGCCCGGGCGCGACACCACCGCGAGGTCGCCGAGCACCACCACGGTGTCCTCGACGAAGACGCCGTCGGCGCAGTCGGGCACCTCGTCGACCTCGACGGTCTCCCAACCGTTCTCGCGCAGCGCGGCGACGTAGCCCTCCCACTGCCGGCGGGCCAGGTCGAGGTCGACGTCCTGCCGCTCCAGGTGCGTCAGGAGCCCTTCGGCCAGGCGCGGGCTGGGACGGCGGACGAGTGCTCGAGGGGCCATCGTCGCAACCTACTGGCACCGTGGAGGGCATGGCCTCCGACCTCACCCGCTTCGTCACCGCCCAGGCCGACGGCGGCACCTACGGCACCGCCCTGGCCGAGCTGCGCGCCGGCCGCAAGCGGACCCACTGGATGTGGTTCGTGTTCCCGCAGGTCGCCGGCCTCGGCCGGTCGTCGACCGCGCAGCACTACGCGATCGCCGACCTCGACGAGGCGCGCGACTACCTCGCCCACCCGGTGCTCGGGCCGAGGCTGGTGGAGTGCGCGCAGGCCCTCACCGACCTGCCGGGACGCGACGCGACGGCGGTGATGGGGACCCCGGACGACCTGAAGCTGCGCTCGTCGATGACCCTGTTCGCGCACGCCGCGACCGACGACGAGCAGCGCGACGCCTTCCGGGCCGTGCTCGACCGGTACTTCGGCGGCGAGGACGACCCGGAGACGCTGCGACGGATCTGACTGCGGCTCAGTCGAGCCCGCACTGCTCGAGCAGCACGTCCTCCAGCTGCACCCGCGCGCTCTCGACCGGCTCGACGGTCACGAGCACCGGCTCGCCGCCGTCGACCGAGACCCGGACACCGAACGCGTAGCCGCGCTTGCTCTCCCCCACCGCGTGCGGGTCGCACCGGGCGGGCACGACCGTCACCGGCAGCGTGGCCCGTTCTCCCGCAGCGACCTCGACCGGCACGGGCCCGGTGATCGAGAAGAGCGTGGTGCCGACGAGCTCGACCACCTCCACGTCGCGGCTGTCGGCCACCGGGCCGACGACGAGCTCGCCGGACGCCGACAACGCCCCCGGTGCGCCACCGCGCGTCCACCTCGGGCCGAGCGCGAGCGGCGCCGCGTCGAGCGCGGCCAGCGACGAGCACTCGCGCGACCAGGTCTGCGGGCCGACGCCGTCGGGGTCGGTGAGCTCGACCCGCACCGGCTCGTCGAGCCCGGCGACCGTCGCGACGGCCACCACCGGTCCGGCGGGCACCGCGTCCTCGGTCGTGGGCGCCCCGGCGTCCGGGCACAGGGGGTCGCCGAGCTGCACCGGCAGGTCGACGACGTCGCCCGGGCGCGAGGTGCTGCCGAGCTCGGACGGCGGGCCGTCGGCGTACCCCGGCAGCTCCAGCGCCAGGGTGAGCACCTCGACCGGGTCCTCGCCCTCGGCCTGGCCGAGCTTCACCTGCAGCCGACGCAGCGCCTCGTCGCGCCGGTACCGGGTGAGCTCGCCGGTGAGCGTGGGCGCGGTGACCGAGGGCCCGTCCGTGGGCTCGGCGGGCGCCGTGCACGCGGCGAGCCCGGCGGCGAGCACCACGGCCGCGACGAGCGACGTCGCGACGGCGGACGACCTGGGCACCGCCCCAGTATGCGAGGGCTACGCCACCTCGAGGGCGAGGAAGAGGAACCCGATGAAGCGCCTGGGCGCGTCCATGCCCGGCAGCAGCTCCGGCGGCGTTCCGGGCGCCGGCGGCGGCTCGCTGATCGCCGCGATGCGGAACCCGGCCTGCTCGAACGCCTCGGCCATCGCGTGCAGCGGCCGGTGCCAGAAGGTCAGCTCGACCGTCCGGCCGGCCATCTCGTAGTCCTCCGAGTACCGCGTGACCTCGAAGTACGGGGCCTCGGGGTACGAGAGCTTGTAGCCGAACGGGTGGTTCACCGACACCAGCACCCGGCCGCCCGGCACGACGACGCGGTGCAGCTCGGCCAGCGCCACCGACCAGTCCTGCAGGTAGTGCAGCACCAGCGACGCCGTCGCCAGGTCGAAGGCGTCGTCGTCGAACGGCAGCGGCGCCGCCAGGTCGGCGACGTGCAGGTCGACGTCGTCACCGAGCCGGCCGCGTGCGAGCGCCACCATCGCCGCGCTGGAGTCGAACCCGGTGACCGAGGCCGCGCCGCGCTCGAGCAGCGCCGCGGTGAGCGGTCCCGAGCCGCAGCCGGCGTCGAGCACCCGCAGGCCCGTGACGTCACCAGCCAGCCGCAGCGTCTCGGGCCGCTCGTACCAGGCGTTGAAGAACCCCCGCTCGTTCTCGGCGTCGTAGGAGTCGGCGAAGTCGTCGTAGTCGGTCACGCGACATGCCTACCGGTGCGGCACCCCGGCAGCCGAGGGCGCGGCGCCGGTCTGCACACGATCACCCCGGACCGACCGTGCTCCGTCCACGCCGGTGCTCCTCCTTGTCGCGCCGCACCTTGGCCTCGTACTCGTGGCTCGAGCTCTCCAGCTTCCCGAACCACCCCGTCCCACCCACGGCCTCGTCGCGCAGCCCGTACCGGACGCGCATGAACGTGCCGACCAGCCGCGGACGCAGGAACGCCGTGGTGAGGCGACCCAGCAGCCACCACACCGCCACCCCGTTGACCACCCCCACCGGCACCGCGAGCCACGGCGAGCCGGCGGCGTACGCCCAGCCCAGCGCCACGCCGGTGGGCACGACCAGCAGCACGGTGCCCCAGAAGGCCACCTGCGCCTGCAGGCCGAGATCGCCGCCCGCGTCGTTCGGGCCGACCCGTCGACGCGGGTCGACCCCCGGCGACACCGCGACGGCCGAGATGCTCACGGCCACAGCGGACGCCACCCCGAGCAGCGCCGGCAGCGCGGCCAGCACGAGCGGCCACGCCCAGTGCGCGCCGCCCACCAGCACCAGCAGCAGCGAGATCAGCACGGTCGGCACGCCGAACAGCAGGAGCACCGCGACCTGGCGCCCGCGCACCTCGTCCCGCGCCGTCGTCGCGCTCTCGCCCACCACGGTGAGCCAGGCCGCGGAGCCGTCCTGACCGTAGAGGTTGCAGGCCGCGAGGCAGACCATGAACGCGATGACGAGCCCCGCCAGCGGGGCGAGCGCCTGGTACTGCACCGACACCAGGGCGAGCGCGCCGGTCAGCAGGCCGGTGTAGACGGCGGTGCGGACCTCCAGGCCCCGCCACGGGTCGCGCCACCACTGCCGCAGCTCCTTGCCGACCACCGCGCCGAGGGGGGTGTCCGGCAGCACGCGGCGCCCGGTCAGCACCCCGCTGCCGAGCAGGCGGCGACGCCGTCCGCCCCGGTCGCGGCGCAGGTCCGGCCGCAGCACCAGCGCGGCGAGACCGGCCAGCAGGGCGGCCAGGGCCACCAGCGCGCCGGTCCACGCGGCGGCCTGCGCAGGGTCGCCCGCCGAGGCCGACCCGACCGCGACGACGGCCCAGCCGGACGGCAGCGCGCGCAGCACGTCGACCACCGGGCCGTCGGGCAGGCCGCCGCGCAGCAGGTCCGGCACGGTGCCGAACGCGGTCGACACGACCATCCAGCCGGCGAGCATCGCGGAGATGATCGCGCCGAACTGGAGCGCTGAGATCTCGACGCCGAGCCAGGTGCGCATCAGCGAGCCGAGCACGCCGAACACCAGCCGCGACGCGGTGATCATCACGACCCAGGTGAGGACCCCACCCACCACCGCGACCGCGGCGGCGCCCGCCGAGGTCGCGAGCGCGAGCGGCGAGAGCACCGCGAGCAGGACGAAGCCGGACGCGACCCCGGGGAAGGTCGCGGCGAGCAGCCCGGCCGCCATCCGGCCGCGCGAGACGGGCAGCAGCGACAGCTGGTCGGCCCGCAGCACCCCCGGACCGCTCATCGTCACCGGCCCGAGCGCGCTGCCGACGCCCCACCCGACCAGGACGAGCAGCAGCACGTCGGAGCGGACGGCCTCGTCGGCCGCGAGCACCGCCGCCCAGGAGCCCGCCACCAGGACGCCGCCGAGCACCCACCCGAGGGGGCGCTGCCCCTTCGGCGCGTGCCGCAGCATCGTGAACCTCATCGCGACCAGCGTGCGGACCAGCTCGCCCCACCCGATCTCGGCGGGGCGCGCAATCACTCCCCCAGCCACGCCAGCTCCTCGCCCGCGAGGTCGCGGGCGCCGACCAGGTCGACGAAGCGGTCCTCGAGCGTGCCGCCCGCGCGCACCTCGTCGAGCGTCCCGTCGGCGAGCACCTGCCCGCGCGCGATGATCGCCACGCGGTCGCACAGCTGCTCGACGAGCGGCATGACGTGGCTCGACATCACGACCGTCCCCCCGGAGCGGGTGAACCTGCGCAGGATCGAGGTGACCACGCGGGCCGACACCGGGTCGACCGCCTCGTAGGGCTCGTCGAGCACCAGCACCCGCGGCGCGTGCAGCAGCGCGGTCGCCAGCCCGATCTTCTTGCGCATGCCGGTCGAGTACTCCATCACCACCAGGCCGTCCTCCTCGGCCTCGGTCATCTCGAGCACCCGGAGCAGCTCGACGGTGCGCGAGCGGATCGTCTCGAGCGGGAGCCCGCGCAGCCGTCCCCAGTAGCCGAGCAGCTCGGCGCCGGTGAGGCGCTCCGGCAGCGCCAGCCCGTCGGGCAGCACCCCCAGCGAGGCCTTGGCGCGCACCGGGTCGGCCCAGACGTCGGTGCCGAGCACCCGGGCGGTGCCGGACGTCGGACGCAGCAGCCCCGTCGCCATCGACAGCGCGGTCGTCTTGCCGGCGCCGTTCGGGCCGACCAGCCCGGTGAACGACCCGGTGGGCACGCCGAGGTCGACGTGGTCGACGGCGACGTTGCCGCCGAAGTCCTTGGTGAGGTCGACCAGCTCGAGCGCGGGCGCTGCGGGGCCGGCCCCCGTGGGCGGCAGGTCGGGACGGGTGCTCGTCGTCATGCCACCAGCCTGCGCCGCGCGGCCCGTCCGCGTCCCGCGCCGATCGTCCAGACCCGGCCGCCGGACGACCAGACCGCCCTCCGGGCGCCGGGACGCGGTGGACCGCAGCCGTAGGGTCGTGGCGTGCACCGGCAGCAGGAGCAGGCGGTGCGCACCCGCCGGGTGCGGGTGCGCGACGTCGTGCTGGTGCTCGCGCTGGTCGGCGGCTGGTGCCTGAGCGCCTTCGGCCAGGACGAGGCGTGGAGCGTCATCCCGGCCTGGTGGAAGCCGGTCGACCTCGTCGGCGGGCTGCTCGCCGTGGTGGCGCTGCGGTGGCGGCGCACCCACCCGGTGCAGGTCGCCCTCGTCCTCGGCGTCGTGGGCGGGCTGTTCCTGTCGGCGATGGTGCCCACCCTGGTGTCGGTGTGGACGGTGGCGACGCTGCGGCCGCTGCGCGTCGCGCTGGCCGTGGCGGCGGCGCACCTGGTCGTCGCGGTCCCCTACTACCTGCTGTTCCCGATCGTGCCCGACGGCTTCGTCGCCTGGACGCTGGTGCTGGTGCTGCTCTACGCGGTCGTGGTCACCAGCGGCGCCGCCGTGCGGTCGCGGCGGCAGGTCATCGTCGGGCTGGTCGAGTCGGCCGAGCGCGACCGGCGGGAGTACGAGTCGCGGCTCGAGACGGTGCGGGGCGCCGAGCGCGCGCGGATCGCGCGGGAGATGCACGACGTGCTCGCGCACCGGCTGTCGCTGCTGTCGGTGCACGCCGGCGCGCTCGAGTACCGCACCCGCGCAGGCGGTCAGCGTCCGGACGACGCGGAGCTGCACGAGAGCGCGGAGGTGGTCCGCGACAGCGCGCACCGCGCGCTCGAGGAGCTGGCCGAGGTGCTCACGGTGCTGCGCGACGACCCGGACGGCTCCACCGACGACGACGCGCTCGGCACCGCCCGGCCGCAGCCCGAGGTGGCCGACCTGCCCCGGCTGGTCGCCGAGGCGCGGCGGTCGGGCCAGCGCGTGCGGCTGCACCTGCCCGACGACCCCTCCCCGCTGGCCGACCTGCGCCGCCAGGCGCACCGCACCGTCTACCGCGCGGTGCAGGAGGGGCTGACGAACGCGCGCAAGCACGCCCCCGGCGCCGAGGTCGACGTGCGCGTCGAGGTCGAGCCCGGACGCCGCGTGGTCGCGGTCGTGCGCAACCCGCTCCCGCTGGGCGTCGCGGGCGCAGAGCTGCTCGGCGCCGACGCCATACCGGGCGCGGGTACCGGCATCGCGGGGCTGCGCGAGCGGGTGCGGCTCGACGGCGGCACGCTGCGCACCGGCGCGCACGACGGCGAGTTCACGCTGGAGGTCGAGCTGCCGTGGCGGACGTGACACCCGTTGCCACCGGACCGGTCTCGGTCGCCCTCGTCGACGACGACCCGCTCGTGCGCCGCGCCCTGCGGCTGCTGCTGGCGGGCGCCGAGGGCGTGGAGGTGGTCGGCGAGGCCGGGGACGGCGAGCAGGTGCCCGACCTCGTCCGCGCGCACCGGCCGGACGTGCTGCTCGTCGACGTGCGGATGCCCGTCGTCGACGGCATCGAGGCGATTCGCCGGCTCGCGCAGGTGGAACCGCACGAGCGGCCGGCCGCGATCGTGCTCACGACGTTCGAGTCCGACGCGAGCGTGCTCGAGGCCGTGCGGGCGGGGGCGGTCGGCTTCCTGCTGAAGCACTCCCCGCCCGACCGGATCGTCGACGCGGTCCGCGCGGCCGCGAGCGGCGAGCCCGCCTTCAGCCCGAGCGCGCTGCGCGCTCTGGTCGCGCACGTCGGGACCGGTTCTGCGGCAACGGTTCCCGAGCCGGCCCTCGAAGCCTCCGCGCTGTCCGAGCGCGAGCTGCTGGTGGCCCGCTCGGTCGCGCGCGGCCTCACCAACGCCGAGATCGCCGCCGAGCTCTACGTCTCGAGCGGCACCGTCAAGGCCGACGTGTCCGCGATGCTCACCCGGCTCGGGCTGACCAACCGCACCCAGCTCGCGATCGCCGCGCACACGCTGCCCCCCGAGCCGGCAGCGGGTGCGGACTGACGAGAGCCGTTGCGGCTCAGGCGCTCTGACAGGGCGACGCCGAGCCGTGGCCCTCGTCGTCGAGCCACGCGGGCAGCGCGCGGGGGTCGCCGACCGGCGCCCACCGGCCCTCGACGAGCTCGTACGCGAGCCGCGGGCCGTCGGCGACCAGGGCGCGCACGCCGGCCAGCAACCGGTCGACGTCGTCGGAGCAGGTGCCCACCCCGATGCTCGCCCGGACGGCGCCGTCGTCGAGACCGAGCCGCGCCAGCAGCGGGTGCGCGCAGAACTTGCCGTCGCGCACGCCGACGCCGTGCTCGGCGCTCAGCACCGCGGCGACCAGACCGGCGTCGTAGCCGGCGACGGTGAACGTCACCACGCCGATCGTCGACGGGGTGTCGTCCCAGATGCGCTGCACGCGAACGCCGTCGACCTGCACGAGCCCCTCGACCAGGCGGGAGCGCAGCGTCTCCTCGTGCACCTCGAGCGCACCCTCGGGCAGCGTGGCGACCGCGTCGCACGCAGCCGCGAGCGCGACCGCACCCAGGACGTTCGGCGTCCCCGCCTCGTGCCGCGCGGGAGCCGGCGCCCAGCGCACCTCGGCCAGCGCGACCTCGTGGACCGCGCCGCCGCCGGCCAGGTACGGCTCGGCCGCGTCGAGCCAGTCGCGTCGGCCGACGAGGACGCCGGCGCCGTACGGCGCGTAGAGCTTGTGGCCCGAGAGCGCCACGTAGTCGAGGTCGGAGCCCTCGAGGTCGACCCGGCGGTGCGGGGCGAGCTGGGCGGCGTCGACCACGATGCGCGCACCGTAGGTGTGGGCGAGGGCGGCCAGCCGCGCGACCGGCAGCTCCTCGCCGGTGACGTTCGAGGCGCCGGTGACGGCGAGCAGCGCGGTGGGGTGCGCCCGCAGCGCGTCCTCGACCGCGTCGAGGGTGCGCTCGAGCGTGCCGGACGGGGCGAGCACCCGGTGCGGCAGCCGCAGCCACGGCAGCAGGTTCGCGTGGTGCTCGATCTCGAGCACGAGCACGTCGCCGGCACCGGTCGGCACCGCGGTGGCGAGCAGGTTGAGCGCGTCGGTGGTGTTGCGGGTGAGCACGACGACGTCGTCGTCGCGGGCACCGAGGAAGCGGCCGATGCGGCGGCGGGAGGCCTCGTACGCGCGGGTGCTCACCTGCGACAGCCAGCCGGCGCCGCGGTGCACGGACGAGTAGTAGGGCAGGGCCTGCTCGACCCGCTCCTGCACCGCGACGAGCGCGGGGGCGCTGGCCGCGTAGTCGAGGTTGGCGTAGGCGGCGGTGCCGCCGGTGGCGAGCGGGACGTCGGTGGCGGCGCCCACGACGGGCAGCAGCGGTGCGACGAAGGAGCGCTGGGCGAGGGGGGTGGTGGTCATCGCTGGTCCTCGGGTCCGGGACCGCAACGGGTCCGCACTTGCCGGACCCGGTCGGGCCACGGCCTGGTCGTCACCCGGGGCACCCCACCGCGGAGGAGGGTTGCCGGCCAGCGAGCCGGGGCTTGTCGCTGGCGCTCTTGACCTGGCGTCCACGATGACCGAGCCCCGGCGACGTGTCCAGCGCGCGGACGTGACGTCCCACGATCCGGACCCGTCGCCGGGGCTCCCCCCGATCCCGCGGTCAGGTGGTCAGGAGACCTCCCGCCGCAGGGAGCGCACGGCGCCCGCCGCGAGCGGCAGCGCCACCCAGAGCGCCACTGCCGTCCCCACCTGCGGCCACGACGTCCCCGAGCGCGCCGCCAGGTCGACGAGTGCGCCGTGCAGGTCGACCCACGGCGCGGCCTCGCCCAGCACCCGCGGCGCGGCCAGCGCGACCGCGAGCGGGAGCACGAGGAACGCGACGAGCGCGGGCACCGTGGCGCCGAGCAGCGCCCCCAGCCCGGCGGCGGTGAGCGTCAGCAGCAGCGTCGTGGTGAGCTCGCCGAGGACGGCGTCGGTCGCACCGTCGAAGGAGGCGGGCACCCCCGCCCACCACGCACCCAGGACGGCACCGCCGACCGCGAGGACCGCGGTGACGAGCGAGGCCGCCAGAGCCACGAGCAGCGCCGCGACGACCTCGGCCGCCAGCACCCGCCCGCGCCGGGGCACCAGCGTGAACGTCGACAGCGCGGTGCGCTGCGTCCACTCGCTGGTGGTCGCCAGCACCCCGACCACGGGCAGCAGCAGCGCGACCCCGTCGAACGCGCGGGCGAGGTACGCCGGGAACGACACCGCGCCCGGGTCGGCGGCCGCCGCGGACCGGGCGTCGGTGAGCTCGTAGGCGAGCGCGCCGACGGCGAGCAGCAGCACCGCCAGCAGCACGGCGCGGCTCGCGCGGGTGTCGACCGCCTTGCGCAGCTCGAGCCGCAGCACCGTCCACCAGGACGGTCCCCGCACCGCCATGGCGCGCGCGAGGGGCCGCAGACCGGGCTCGACCTCGAGGAACTCGAGCGTCTCGGGCGGACCGGTCACGCCGCCACCGCCACCCGTGCCCGCGCCGGGAGCGGAGTGGACGCCGAGGTGAGGTCGAGGAACAGCTCCTCGAGCCGGGTGTCGTCGGCCCGCAGCTCGAGCACGGCCTGGCCGGCGGCGAGCGCCACGCGTCCCACCTGCTCGGCGTCGGCCTCGACCCGGGCGAGGTCGCCGTGCGGCGAGACCCCGAGCCCGCCCGCGACCAGCGCCGCGACGAGCGCGTCGTGGTCGAGACCGCGCACCAGCACGCCGGACGGCGGACGGAGCACCTCGTCGAGCGCGCCGTCGGCGACCACCCGGCCGCCCGCGACGACGACGAGCCGGTCGACGGTCGCCTGCACCTCGGCCAGCAGGTGGCTCGACAGCAGCACCGTGCCGCCCGCGTCGGCGAAGCCGCGCAGCAGCCCGCGCATCCAGCGGATGCCCTCGGGGTCGAGGCCGTTGGCCGGCTCGTCGAGCACCAGGACGTGCGGGTCGCCGATCAGCGCCTGGGCGATCCCGAGCCGCTGCCGCATCCCCAGCGAGTAGTCGCCGACCCGGCGGCCGGCGGCGGCGTGCAGCCCGACGCGGTCGAGCATCTCGCCGACCCGCGACGTGGGGACCCCGGTGGCGATGGCGGCCAGCATCAGCGTCTCGCGGCCGGTGCGGCCGGGGTGGTGGGCGGTGGCGTCGAGCACGGTGCCGACCACGCGGCCGGGGTTGCGCAGCTCGCGGAACGCCGCCCCGCCGACCGTCGCCCGCCCGGACGTCGCCCGGGTCAGGCCGGCGAGCACCCGCAGCGTGGTGGACTTGCCCGCCCCGTTCGGGCCGAGGAAGCCGGTGACCGTGCCCGGTGCGCACGCGAAGCTCACGTCGTCGACGGCGAGGGTGCGGCCGTAGCGCTTGGTCAGGCGCTCGATCGAGATCATGCGACGAGCCTGCTGCGCGCACCCGGCCCCGCGCGTCGGTCCGCGGTCTGCTCCCGGGCAGACGAAAGTCGGTGCCCGCGCGCCGGTCGGACCGACGTGCGGTGGACGACCGGCGGCGGCCGCGGTGCCTACGCTGCTGCGGTGACGCTCACCGACCGCGCCCGCGCCCTGTGGACACGCAGCTCGGGCCCGCTGTCGACGACGGCGTACGTCGTCCTCGGGCTGGTGGGCGCGGGGCTGATCACCGGCTACGCCGGCTCGGTCGGCGGCACGGTGCCCGGGGTCGCCGCCGCCCTCGGCAACGCCGCGCTCACCCTGCTGCTCGTGCGCCGCCGCACCTGGGCGCTGCCGATCGCCGCGATCGCGGCCGTGGGCTGCCTGCTGGCCTTCACCTACGCCGCGGCGTGGCTCGCCCTGTTCGCGCTGGCGATCCAGCGTCGCGACCGCTGGCTCGTCGTCGTGGCCTTCGGCGCTTGGGCGGGCAGCGTCGTGTCGTCGACGTTCATCATGATCGACCCGCTCGGGGGCGTGCTGCTCGCGAGCCCCATGTACGGGTTCGCCGTCGCGGGCGGCGCCTACATCGGCAGCCGCCGCGCGCTGCTGGTGAGCCTGCGCGAGCGGGCCGAACGGGCCGAGTCGGAGCAGGCGATGCGCAGCAACCAGGCCCGGCTGGCCGAGCGGTCGCGGATCGCGCAGGAGATGCACGACGTGCTGGCGCACAAGATCTCGCTGGTGACGCTGCAGGCCGGCGGCCTCGAGGTGAACTCCGGCGCCGGCCCCGCGGAGGTCGAGCGCGTCGCCGGGCTCATTCGCACGACCGCCCGGCAGGCCCTGGACGACCTGCGCGGCGTGCTCGGCGTCCTGCGCGGTACCGAGGGCGACGACCTGGTCACCACCGCCCGCACCACGCCGCTCGCCGTCGCCGAGGACCTCACCCCGCAGCCCGGCCTCGCCGACGTCCGCGCGCTCGTCGAGGCCTCGCGCTCGTCCGGCGTGCCCGTCCGGCTCGACTGGGACGTGCCGGACGCGCCGGTGCCCGACCAGCTCGGCCGCACCGTCTACCGCGTGGTCCAGGAGGCCCTGACCAACGTGCACAAGCACGCGCACGGCGTGAGCGCCGCGGTGCTCGTGCGCGGACGTCCCGGCGGGCGGATCGACATCGAGGTCGCGAACCCGCGTCCGGTCGGCTCGACGGTCGAGCCGCTGCTGCCCGGCACGGGCACCGGCCTGGACGGCCTCGCCGAGCGGGTCCGGCTCGCCGGCGGCCAGGTGCACGCGGGCCCGACGCCGGACGGCTTCCGCGTCCGGGCCTGGCTCCCCTGGCCCGCGCTCCCGCCCGGGCCGGCGCCCGCACCGGTGCCCGCCGGTGCGCCCGCGCCGTGGCCACCCCCGGGACCGGCCGGGTCGCCCGCACCGGGCAGGCTGGCCACGCTCGCCCCGCCGCTGCTCCCCGTCGACGCGGCCGTGCCCGACGACCCGGACGCACCCGAGGCGCCCGACGCACCCGTCCCCGAGGAGGACCGCCCGTGACGACCGCCGGTACCGGCGCCGAGGCGCGCACCCTGCGCGTGCTGCTGGTCGACGACGACCCGCTGGTGCGCGCCGGGCTGTCGATGATCCTGTCGTCCGACCCCGCGCTCGAGGTGGTCGCCGAGGCGGTCGACGGCGCGCAGGCGGTCGACGCGGTGCACGCCTCGCGCCCGGACGTCGTGCTCATGGACATCCGGATGCCGAAGGTCGACGGCCTCGCCGCGACCGCCCGCATCACCGCGCTCGACCCCGCGCCGAAGGTGCTGGTGCTCACCACCTTCGACCTCGACGACTACGTCTTCCGCGCGCTGGAGGCGGGAGCCAGCGGGTTCCTGCTCAAGGACACGCCGCCGCGCGAGCTCGTCTCGGCCGTCAAGGTCGTCGCCGCCGGCGACGCGATGCTGTCGCCCGGCGTCACGCGCACCCTCATCGGGCACTACGCGACCGAGGGCGCGCAGGGACGCCGGCAGCGGGCGCTGACCCGGCTGCAGGTGCTCACCGACCGCGAGCGCGAGGTGCTGGTCGCCGTCGGCAGCGGCCTGTCGAACGCCGAGATCGGCCGCACGCTGTTCCTGTCCGAGGCGACGGTGAAGGCGCACGTGTCGCGGCTGCTGCTCAAGCTGGAGGCGACGAACCGGGTGCAGGTGGCGATCCTCGCCCACGACGCCGGCCTGCTGCACGACTGAGCGACGTCAGTCGTCGCGGTCGAGCTCGGTCAGCAGCCGCAGCAGCTCGGCGCGGTCGGCGGGGGCCAGCCTGGCCGTGGTCGCCGCGAACTCGGCGGACAGCGCGTCCAGGGCCTCGCCCAGCACCTGCCGGCCCGCCTCGGTGGTGGCGAGGCGGTGCCGGCGCAGGTCGTCGTCGTCGATGGCGCGCACGACCAGGCCCTCGGCCGGGCACGAGCTGTTCGCCCTGGCGCCGAACCCGGTCGACCTGCTGGTCGTCGAGGGCGCCGGGCACTACGAGCTCTACGACGACCCGCGCTACGTCGACCAGGCCGTCGACCGGCTGGTGCGCTTCTACGACGCCCACCTGTGAGCGGCGGGGCGCTCAGCCCCAGCCCAGCTCGTGCAGCTTCTCGTCGTCGATGCCGAAGTGGTGCGCGATCTCGTGGACGACGGTGATCGCGACCTCCTCGACGACGTCGTCGACGGTGTCGCAGACGCGCAGCGTCGGGTTGCGGAAGACCAGGATGCGGTCGGGCAGCGAGCCGGCGTCCCACCAGCCGTCGCGCTCGGTGAGGGGCGTGCCCTCGTAGAGCCCGAGCAGGTCGGGCTCGTCCTGCGGGGCGTCGTCCTCGACCAGCACGACCACGTTGCGCATCTGCCGCGCCAGCTCCGGCGGGACCAGGTCGAGGGCGTCCGAGACGGCCTCCTCGAAGGCCTCGCGCGTCATCTCGACCACGCCCCCATCCTGCCCCGCGGGTACCGCTTTGGAGTTGGCGGGCCGCTGGCCCTATGCTGTCCGACGTCCTCGACGGTCTCGTCCCGAGGCTGGTGGACGGTATCGGTCGAGCTCCTCGGCCCCCATCGTCTAGCGGCCTAGGACTCCGCCCTTTCAAGGCGGCAGCGCCGGTTCGAATCCGGTTGGGGGTACAGCACGAACGCCTTGTGCGAACAAGGCCCCGTAGCGCAGTCGGTTAGCGCGCCGCCCTGTCACGGCGGAGGTCGCGGGTTCGAGTCCCGTCGGGGTCGCTCGGCGAGCAGGTCACCTGCTCGCAGAGGGCCAGATAGCTCAGTTGGTAGAGCGTCCGACTGAAAATCGGAAGGTCAGCGGTTCGACCCCGCTTCTGGCCACCCTCTCTGCTCTTCCTCCCCCGTCCGGCCTCACGCGGCCAGGGCGCACCACACCACCTTGCCGTCGCCGGAGCGCTCGGCGCCGCGCGCGGACGCGACCGCGTCGACCAGCGCCAGACCCCGGCCGTCGACGTCGTCCTCGTCGGCCGCCCGGGCGACCGGCAGCGTGGGGTCGCCGTCGCGCACGAGGAGCAGCACCCGGCGCGGCTCGACCCGCACGACCAGGTCGCAGTCGGTGCGGGCGTGCACCACGACGTTGCCGACCAGCTCGCTCACCGCCAGCTCGGCGTCGTCGACGAGCCCGTGGTGCCCGTGCTCGACAAGCACGACCCGCACGTGGTGCCGGGCCTGCCCGACGCTGCCGGCCACGCCGCGCAGGTGCAGCGCGACGAGGGCGTCGGTGGGTGGCCGGGACGGTGCGGGCTCCGGCGCGGCCGCGCGGACGGCGGGCGGGGCGGGGCAGGTGGCGACAGGCACGACGGGTCTCCCGAGATCGGTCCGGCTGTGCCCACGACGATCCTCGGCCGCCACCGCGCGCAGCCAGATCCCACGGGGCCACCCCGCATGGCGCAACCGCACCAGGCGCGCTGTGGAACGGCCCGCCCCGGGCCGCCGCGGTACGGGACGATGTGCGCATGACCGACCTCGTCCTGGCCGGCCCCCTGCACGCCGCGTCCGAGAACCCCCTGCACGGCTTCAACGTCTCGGCCGCGATCGCGGCCCTCGCCCTGCTCGCCGCCGTCGTCGGCGCGCGCGTCGCCACCCGGGTGGGGCTGCCGGCGCTGCTGGTGTTCCTCGCCGGCGGCGTCGCCGTGGGCCAGGTCAGCGACGTCGTCACCCTCGACGACGCGGAGACGGTGAAGCTGATCGGCACCGCGGCGCTCGTCCTGATCCTGGTCGAGGGCGGCCTCGCCACGCCGTGGCGGACGATCTCGCCGGTCATCGGGCCGTCGATCTCGATCTCGGTCGTCGGCCTGCTGGTGTCGGCCGGCGCGACCGCCGCGGCCTCGCACTTCCTGCTCGGCATCGACTGGCACACCTCGCTGCTGCTCGGCGCCATCGTGTCGAGCACCGACGCCGCCGCGGTGTTCTCCCAGCTGCGCAAGCTGCCGCTGCCGCACCGGCTGACCGCGATCCTCGAGGCCGAGTCGGGTCTCAACGACGCCCCGTCGGTCATCCTCGTCACCGCGATCGCGGCGACGCCGCTCGCCGCGCTGTCGGTGGGCGACCTCGGCTGGTCGATCCTCACCGAGCTGGTGATCGGGGCGATCGCAGGCGTCGCCCTCGGCTACGTCGGCGCCTTCACCCTGCGCGTGGTGGCCCTGCCGGCCGCCGGGCTCTACCCGCTGGCGGCGCTGGCGTTCGGGGTACTCGCCTACGCGGGCGCCGCGCTCGTGCACGGCTCGGGGTTCCTGGCCTGCTACCTGGCGGCGGTCGTGATCGGCAACTCGCACCTGCCGCACCGGGCCGCCGTGCTCAGCCTGTCCGAGGGGATGGGCTGGCTCGCCCAGATCACGATGTTCGTCATGCTCGGCGCGCTCGTCGAGATCGACCAGCTCGACGAGGCGCTGCTGCCCGGCCTGGTCATCGGCCTCGGGCTGCTGCTGCTCGCCCGTCCGCTCTCGGTGGTGCTGTCGCTGACGCCGTTCCGCGTCCCCTGGCGCGAGCAGGCGTTCCTGTCGTGGGCCGGTCTACGGGGGGCGGTGCCGATCGTCCTGACCACGATCCCGCTCGCCGCCGGCATGCCCGGCGCCGAGCTGCTCTTCCACATCGTGTTCGTCCTGGTCGCCTTCGACACCCTCATCCAGGGGCCGACGCTGCCGCTGGTGGCGCGGTGGCTGCGGGTGGCCGACCCCGCCGAGGCGCGCGAGCTCGAGTTCGACTCGGCACCGCTCGAGGGCCTCGACCGGCACATGCTCGGCGTCACCGTGCCGACGGGGTCGGCGCTGTGCGGGGTGCGTCCGGTCGACCTCGCGCTGCCCGAGGGCGCGGTCGTCAGCCTGGTGGTGCACGGCAAGGACGCCGCGCCGCCCTCGGCCGGCACCCGGCTCGCGGCGGGCGACCACCTGGTGATCGTGGCCGACGGCGACCTGGTCGACGACGTCGAGCGGGCCGTGCTCGAGGTGCACGAGCGGCCGGCGCGCGGGCGGGCCGGTCGCGGCCAGGGCGGCGAGGCTCAGCCGGGCGACGGCGCCGCCGCCGA